>CAZFWQ010000039.1:4269-6154 GCA_964522755.1 uncultured Oscillospiraceae bacterium
AAGCCGCGGGAAAGAGAGCCTCATGTTGAACAGCAAACAGCGCAGTTATCTCAGAAGCCTCGCCAATCCGCTGCCCTCCCTCTTTCAAGTGGGAAAGGGCGGTCTCGGCGAAACCGTGTTCAGGCAGTACGACGAAGTGCTTGAGGCACGCGAACTGATCAAGGGCAATGTTTTGAAGAATTCTCTTTACGGAGCGCGGGAAGCAGCGGAAGAGATCGCGGCTGCCATCGGGGCGGACGTGGTTTCGGTCATCGGCAGCAGGTTCACCCTATATCGCCGCTCAAAGGAAAACCAGACCATTTTTCTGCCTCGCTGAATGGAGGTGCGTGGAATCATGCGAAAAATCCGGGTAATCAACGGGCCCAACCTGAACCTGCTTGGGAAAAGGGAACCTGGAGTCTATGGCGCAAGGACACTGGCGGATCTCGAGGCCGTGCTCGAGATGGAGGCCGCGGCGCTCGGGATTGAATTGGATTTTTACCAGTCCAATTACGAGGGCGACATCATCGAATCCATTCATGAATCCAAGGAGAAGGGGATGGATGCCCTCATCATGAACCCGGGTGCCTTCACCCATTACAGCTACGCAATCCGCGATGCCGTCGCGGCTACCGGCCAGATGGTCATCGAAGTCCATATTTCCAATGTGCATGCACGTGAGGAGTTCCGCCGCCAATCCGTCATCGCGCCGGTTTGCCTGGGGCAGATCAGCGGATTGGGGTTCGACAGCTATTCGGCGGCCTTGTTCACACTCGCCAGGCGAATGACGGGGTCTTCATCCTGACTGTCGGAAATGGCGTCAATCTTCATAACCGCATCAATCTTCATGGCCCCCTTGCACCATTGTTCGTTTTCAATTATGATGATGAAGCGTGGGCGGTCAGACCGCGGCCTGCGTGCAGGGTACGATGCGGCAGCGACTTGAAGGGCATGGATCGGCTTCGCCCGCCTGCATGCTCCTGCCGCCGCGGGGCACGCACACATGAATGCAAAAGCGGCTTGTCCGCGCTTGCATACCGGTCATATCTCCAATGGGGCTGAATCGCGACATGCGTTGTTCAAATGGCTGTGCGATGGGATGGGAGCATTTTTATGGTTTTTGCAGGGGATTTCCGGAACAATGTAACTTTTGAGATGGATGGCTCGGTTTTCCAGATCATAGAGTTCCAACACGTCAAGCCAGGCAAGGGTGCCGCATTTGTCCGCACGAAGATTCGCAACATCATCACCGGGTCCACAGTGGAACGGACATTCAACCCGACCGACAAATTCGAGAAGGCCCAGATAGACCGCCGCGACATGCAGTACCTGTATCAGGACGGTGAACTGTTTTATTTCATGGACGAAACGACATACGAGCAGATTCCGCTCAATGCCAGCAGCATCGGGGACGCGCTGAAATTCTGCAAGGAAAACTCAGTCTGCAAACTAATGTTTTTCAAGGAACAGTGCATCGGGATTGAACCGCCGACATTCGTCGTGCTCGAAATCACTGAAACCGAACCCGGCTTCAAGGGAGACACGGCGACGGGCGCAAACAAGCCGGCCATCGTGGAAACAGGCGCCACCGTGAAGGTGCCCCTGTTTGTGAATACGGGAGATCATATAAAAATCGACACGCGTAACGGTGAATATCTTGAACGTGCCTGATGCCGACCATGACCTCGGACATCAATCCCGTCCGGATGGCCGGCGGCCATTGGTCAAGGAACCTGGATCAAGGAACACGTGATAAGGAACACCCGTGATAAAGAACCTGTTGCGGCATCTTGGTCAATCCGATATACTGATAATCGGCTGAAACGATGAATCCAAATGAAACGCGCACCCGCTTCGGGTGATGCGGAGGGGCGTGCCGACCCTGTGGTCCGGGCCCAGCGCAATT
>CAZFWQ010000039.1:6164-16486 GCA_964522755.1 uncultured Oscillospiraceae bacterium
GTCCGGAAGGAAGCAGCGGTAAGCGGTCCCCTGGGTGTGCCGCGGGTCAACCTGTGCCGCAGGTCGGCACACCTGTCCGCACCATGATGATGCGGGTGCGTTCATATCGCGGCATGACATCCCGCTGCGGAGGTGGTTCCATGTCCCGTTTGGCCCTGTATCGAAAATGGCGGCCCATGACATTCCGGGATGTCGTTGAACAGCGGCATGTCGTCGATACCCTCAAGAACTCCCTGAAAGCCGATGCGATAGGGCATGCCTACCTGTTCTGCGGCACGCGGGGAACAGGCAAGACAACCATGGCGAAAATCTTTTCACGCGCCATCAACTGCCTCGACCCGCAGGACGGCGACCCGTGCAACAAGTGCGCCATCTGTCGCGGAATCATCGATGGCAGCATACTCGATGTCATCGAGATGGACGCCGCATCGAACAACAGCGTCGACAACATTCGCGATATCCGCGACGAAGTTGTCTACGCGCCAGCCATCGCCCGTTACAAGGTCTATATCATCGACGAGGTCCACATGCTTTCGAGCGGGGCATTCAACGCCCTGTTGAAAACACTGGAGGAACCGCCGGAACACGTAGTGTTCATCCTTGCCACGACAGAGCCCCAGAAACTTCCGGCCACCGTGCTGTCCCGCTGCCAGCGTTTCGATTTCAAACGCATCACGGAAGCCGGCATTGCCCGAAGGCTTGGCGAGATTGCCGATGATTGCGGAATCAGCGTCGCCCCGGATGCCCTTGCTTTTCTTGCGCGCCTTTCAGGAGGTGCGATGCGGGACGCGATAAGCCTTCTTGACCAGCTGACCACGCTCGGGCAGGCGAATGTGACGTTGGCCGACGTGAACGAAATGGCGGGTTTTGCTTCCGGTACCCGGATCCGGGCGCTTGCCGGGGCGCTGCTGGCAGGCAGCATCACCGGAGCATGGCTCCAGCTGGATGCGCTCATGCGAGAAGGCCGCGATTTGTCCCAGTTGTGCGTGCAGCTCCTCGGGTGGTTCCGGAATGCCCTTTTGCTGCAGATGGGCGGTGAATCCTCTCCTCTGATGGATTTGCACCCGGACGACATGATGGATGCGCGTGCGGCGGCAGATGCACTGAGCGGGGCAGAACTTGCGGACTGGCTCCGGGAACTGTCGGAATATGAACTGCGCCTGCGGCGCACGGACAATCCGCGCATCATGATGGAAGTCCTTTTACTCAGATTGTGCGTACGTTCATCTGAAAAGGCAGGCGCTCCATCAAGGATGCCCGTTGCGCAGGACTCTGGAAACAAGCCAGGCGCGGCTACCCTTTCGCCGGTTCGCGATACTGCACTGACTAGTGACCCGAGGCAAATGGAAGAGCGGATTGGCAGCCTTGAACGGCAGCTGCTGGAATTCAGGCGGGCATTGGCTGCTTCCGGAGCTGGGCAATCGCCGCATTTACCGGAATTCAGTCCTGTCAATTCCGGAGCTGGGCAATCGCCGCATATACCGGAATTCAGTCCTGTCAATTCCGGAGCTGCGCAATCGCCGCATTTGCCGGAATTCAGCCCTGTCAATTCCGGAGCTGCGCAATCGCCGCATTTACCGGTATCCAGTCCGGCCTCTTCCGGTATTTCTGCTGCAGAAGGGCTTTCTTCCGGCGTTTCCTCCTCCGGCGTCAACGCTTCCGACTCAAGGGCAAAAGGTGCAGCAGCCATTGGCGTTGCCGCTGCCGATGCAGCCGTCAGGAGCTCCGCGGCCGGACCCTTACAAGGCCCGATCGCTTCGGAGAAGGCAAAAGGAAGGACCGAAGACACTGCAGGCGCATCCACTTTCGCGCCATGGGCCCGTGTAATCGATGAAATCCGGAAATCAGGCAGCTCAAAGTCGGGCAGCATGAAATTATACGCGTACATCCTCGACACGGAGTGCCTGCAGGCTGGAACGGGCCAGCTGCGCGTCATCGTGTCGGCGGAAGACGTGTTGAAGAAAAAAGTGCTGTCCCAGCCGGACAGCATCGGGATGATCGAGTCGGCCGCACGGAAGGTCACAAGCGTCGATTGGCAGGTCAGAATCCTGGATGCCCGGGAGGCCCTGACGCTCAAATCGGGTCCGGCCCTTGTCAATTCCCGTAAACAATGTGCCGGGACTGAAGAATCACCCGCATCCGGAACCGGGGACGCCGAGTTGGACCGCCTTCTCGTATTCGGACTCGAGAAGGGAATCCCAATTACCGTCAGGAATGAATGATTCGGACTTGGGAAGGGAATTCCAAGGCATCAGGATGAATCATGAATCCGACATACGGGGGGAACGCCGGTGCGACTGGAAATCCTGCAGGGGCCCGGAGGGACGGGCAAAACCTTCATGCTTCTTGAAGCAGCCCGGCTGAGGGCATCGGATCCCGCTGCCGCCACATGGATGGTGGTTCCGGACCAATCGACTTTCATCATGGAAAAACGCGTGCTTGACACGCTGGGTGACAGGGACGGAAACCGAGTGCGCGTTTTCAGCCTCAACCGCCTGGCCTGGCACCTCATCGCCAATACGGGCGGTTCACCGAGGCCTTTCCTTGATGCATCGGGAAAAGGGGTTCTCGTGTATCGCATTGTCCGGGAATTCCAGGACCGCCTCCCGCTTTTTTCGGACTCCATCCGGCGGGGAGGTTTTTCCAGGGTGGCTGGAGATTTGCTGGCGGAGTTCAAGCGATACGGCATAACCCCGGACGAGCTGCGCCGGGCCTCGTCCGAAATTCCTGACACGCGCCTGGCGCTTAAGCTGCAGGAGCTCGCCGTGGTCGGCGCCGCTTATGATGAAGCCATGGAGGGCCGGGGTTATCTCGATGGAGAAGACCGGCTCCGGATGGCGGCGCAAAGGCTGGCCCTGATGCCGGGCATATCCGCAGTCCATGTCTGCCTTGATCAGTTTCAGAGATTCTCGCCGGTTCAGCTCGGATTTGTCAAGGCACTGATGCTTCATGCTGCATCCGTTTCAGTTTCCCTGCACATGGATTCGGCGCCTTGCGACTCGATGCCCATGCTGCCATCATCCAGGCAGGCACTGATGGGGCGGCCGGCCAAGGCGGCAGCGGACGCACTGCTGGGATTCGCTGCCGCGAATGGCGTGCCTGTTGTGCAGAGATGCACGCCGGGCAAGGATTGGCGCCATTCTCCCGGCTCCGGGCTCGCGTATCTGGCAAGGCACCTGTCCTCTTCCGAACCGTGTGCCTGTGAGGAAGTCCCGGATGATATCCGCATGGCGGCTCACCCCGATCCGGCAGCCGAAATCCACGCCTGCGCCCGCCGTATCCTTTCTTTGTGCAGGGACGGCGGGTGCCGTTTTCGTGAACTGGCTGTCTTGGTTCCCGATACTGCGGAATATGCCGCCGACGTGCGGAAGATCTTTCGCCTGCATGGCATCCCCTTTTTCATGGACCGGAAGGAATCCCTGGCTGGAAATCCCATCGTGGTGGCACTGCTGGCCGCATTCGACATCCTTCGCGGGGGCTGGCGGCACGACGACGTGTTCCGCCTGCTGAAAACAGGGCTTCTTCCCGTCTCGCAACCCGTAATCGACCGGCTGGAGAACCACGCGCTGGCAAAGGGTCTCCGCGGCGGCCGGCTATGGTGCGAGCACCGCCTTGAAGACACGGACATGGAAGAGGTCCGTGTCATGCTGACAGCGCCGCTTCAGGCTTTTCGCACCCGCGTGCGCGGGCGTGTGCCGGTTCGCGAGGCACTCGGGGCATACCTTGAAATGCTTCTGGCATGGCGGCTGCCCCAGACGGCCGCACTGAGGGCAAAAACGCTGGAGGCATCGGGAAACCTGGCGCCTGCCGGCCATTTGCGCCAGATTTGGCAATCGGCCTGCACGCTGATGGATCAGATTGTCGAACTCGCCGGGGAAGGCACGCTGACACTGACCGAACTCCACGGCATGATGCAGACCGGTCTGGAAAGCGGTACGACCGGCATCATCCCGCCTTCGCTGGACGAGGTGTTTGTCGGAACCCCTTCCCGCTCGCAGGTATCGCAGTGCCGACACCTTTTTGTGCTGGGGGTGGCTGAAGGCTGGATTCCGGCCGTTTCCGGCGGCCAGGGGCTGCTGACTGACGCAGATCGGCGCATGATGGCCCTCCACGGTCTTGAACTTGCACCGGACTCCCGTGCGGCATCCCGGGAAAGAAAAGATGAACTTGACGCCGTCATTGCAATGCCGACAGAGGGGCTCTGGTTCAGCCGTCCGGTTTCCGACGCGGAAGGAAAGGCCATTCAGCCGTCCCCCGTCTGGAGGGAAGTGCGTGGCATGTTCCCGATGCTGCGGGAAGGATGGGCTTCCGGTCCTGACGGTGAAATGGAGCCATGGTGTCCGGAAATCCTGCTGACGACGACACCACGCGCCCTTCTGGAGGTGCTGGCCCCCCGTTTGCGTGATGCCGAGGCGGGTAATGCCTTCAGGTATTCAGGCAAAGTTGCCGCATCAGGTTCCGAAGGAACATCTTCTTTTCTTGTGAAACTGTTTGACTTGTGCGGACGCCAGCCGGGCATGAGCGAGAACTGCCGGCGGGTTGCGGAAGGGCTTGACTGGAGAAACAGCGCAGCCCTCTCTCCGCAATGGTTCCGTGAACGATACGGAACCATTGTGACGGGGAGCGTTTCATCAATGGAAATGTACCGGAGATGCCCCTTTTCATGGTTCGCAAGCCATGCGGCCATGCTGAGGGAACGGGAAACATGCGGGCTGCGCGACGTCGGATTCGGCCTTCTCATGCACGGGGCGATGGATGCCGTCGTCACTTCCATTGAACGTGATGGCGGCTGGGATGCATTCGACGGGACATCCCTCCCGGCCTATGCGGAAGAAGCCGCGCGGCAAGGGATTGCGCGTGGAGTCGGCATCTCGCCTTTGCACCCCGGACTGGCTTCCTGGTTTTCGGACCGTCTTGCAAAAGCAGTCCTGACAGCTGCGAAGCGGGTCGCCAGGCAAATCCAGGCGGGTGCCTTCAGACCGTACGGCCAGGAACTCGGATTTGGCGACCGGGAGATTTTCCCCCCGTTCGTCGTTGCTTTGCCAAATGGCGGAAGCATGCGGCTGCAGGGCCGGCTCGATCGCCTGGACATGTGCGACATGCCGGACGGCCGGTATCTGCGCGTTGTCGATTACAAATCCGGAGACAGGTCCCTGGCCCTGCCGGATATCGTGAACGGACTTTCGATGCAGCTCCCCGCATACCTTGCGGTGGCGCTGGCCAGCCTTGGCGAGACAAGCCGGCGGACCGGCGGACTGCCCGTGTTACCCGCAGGCATCTTCCACATGCGGCTGGAACCGCCTGATATCCGCACGGGCGGAGGCTCCGCCTCCGGAGCCGAGACGGAGAGAAACCGCCGCATGCGGCTGAGCGGCTATGTGCTGGAAGAACCGGCTGTATTGGCGGCAATGGATTATCGGATTTCCGATGTCGGTACATCCGAGGTGATAAAGGCGTCCGTCAATCGGGACGGCAACATAGCAGGCAGGACGAAAACGCTGTCGAGGCAGGGATTCGAGCGGATGGGATCGCTTCTTGGCACTATCCTTGGAAATATGGGCGAAAGGCTGGTTTCCGGTGACATATCGATCAGCCCCATAAGAATCGGCAGTGAAAAAGCCTGCGACAGATGCCCTTACGGATGGGTGTGCCGATTTGAGCCGGGCGTGGGAAATGCCGGCTGGAACCGCCTGCCTGAGGTAAGCGAGGCGGATGTCAGGCGCATGCTTGAAGATCCGGGGAACGGGGTGCGTCATGATTTGGACGGATGAGCAAACGGACGTCCTCGAATCGCGCGGATGCAATCTTCTTGTGGCCGCTGCAGCCGGTTCGGGGAAAACGGCTGTCCTGGTGGAACGGATCGTCCGGCTGGTGACGGAAGGGGAAAACCCTCCGGATCTTGACCGGATTCTGGTTGTCACTTTCACCAAGGCAGCAGCTTCTGAAATGAAGGAACGTATCCGCAAGGCCCTGCAGACGCTTTCAACCAAAGGGCACGACCGTGCGGGAGAGCAGCTGGCCCTGGTATCGGATGCCCCGATTTCCACCATCCACTCGTTTTGTCTGTCGGTGCTTCAGGAAAACTTTCATCTTGCGGGGCTTGAACCGGGTTTCCGAACAGGGGACCAGGCGGAGTGCACGCTGATGCTTGCCGAAGCGATGGACCGACTCATGGATGATTGCTACGGGAAGGACCCCCTGGATCCCGCCATGGCGGACCTGCTGGATTGTTTCGCGGGCTATCGCGACGATCACCTCCTTCGGGAACGGATCGAGGAGGTGTGGCAGTTCTCCCGATCCATGCCCTGGCCGGATTCATGGATGGAGACGTCTGTCGCCCGGCTCCTGATTCCGGAGGGAACCAGTTTCGGGGAGACCATCTGGGGCCGGATCCTGCTGGAACAGGCCGAATGGATTCTAGAGGATTTGGGCCGTGAATCTGAATGGGCCTGCCGGTTGGCCGAGGATACGGGTTTCGCCGGATATGCGGACACCTTCGCCGCAGACGCCGCCATGCTCCTGAACGTGCGGCAATCTCTCGCGTCGGGCTGGGACACCGCAGTCGCGGTGGCGGCATCCGCATGCTTTTCCATGATGAAGCGGGCGCCGAAAGGGGCGGACATCATCGTGAAGGAACGGCTGCAGTCTTCGCGCAAAAAGGTGAAGGACGGATTCGAACATCTCCGGAACGATTGGCTATCAGGATTTTCGGAGCAGCTTTGTTCGGAAATCCGTTCGGAATACGGCAGGCAGGCGAAACTCGTGTCCCTGGTCAAAGCGCTTGACCGCATTTACGTGAGGATGAAGCGTCGGAAAAATCTGGTTGATTTTGACGACATGGAGCATTTGTGCCTGAAGCTGCTTGTGGAACAGGATGCTGCGGGAAGCGCGCCTGCAATCCGGACGGAGTCCGGCATGCCCGGAGCCGGCATGTCTGAGTCCGGCATGCCCGGAGCCGGCATATTCGGAGCCGGCACTACGCTTCCGACCGGCGCGGACGGATCGGGCATCATCCCGACCACTTTGGCTGTTTCGATGCGCGAGCGCTGGCATGCCGTCATGATAGACGAATACCAGGACAGCAACCTGGTCCAGGAAAACATCCTCGGCGCCATATCCACACAGGGAAATGCAAACGGGAACCTGTTCATGGTCGGGGATGTCAAGCAGAGCATATACCGGTTCAGGCAGGCCATGCCGGAGTTGTTCCTCGGGAAATACGCCTCATATCCGGCACGGGCCGGCGAAGCCACACGGAAGATCCTGCTCCGCCGGAACTTCCGCAGCCGCAAACCGGTCCTGGATGCCGTGAACCTCGCATTCAGCCGCCTCATGACGACACGGTTGGGTGAGATGGATTATGCCGGGGATGAAATGCTCCAGCCGGGCGCCGCATATCCGGAATGGCTGTATCAGGAAGGCGCGACGGTAGAGTTTCACCTGATAGATTCGTCGTCCGGACCGGAGACAGCGGAATCCGCCGAGGGGGCCGACTCCTTCGATGAAGGCGGGACGCATGTTTCCAATACGGGAGATTCTGAAACGGAAGCGATTTCATCCGGGGAACTGGAGCACATCCAGGAGGAAGCCGCCTGGGCTGCCCGTGCCGTGCGCGACATGGTTGAAGGAAAAGACGGAGGACATCCCTTTGCAGTGATGGGGAAAACAGGCGCGCGTCCCGTCCGGTATGGTGATTGCGCAATACTTCTGCGTGTTGCGAGCGGTTGGGGCCAGGTCTTCATGGAAGAGTTCTCCTTGCAGGGCATCCCCTTGTTTTCCGACACGGGCGCGGGATACTTCGCATCGGTTGAAGTGGGAGTTGTGCTCTCCCTGCTGCAGATCCTCGACAACCCGCTCCAGGACATACCCCTTGCGGCCGTGCTGCGTTCCCCGATTGGACAATGGACAGAAACAGCCATGGCGACGGTCCGGCAGGCCGATTCGGCCGGAACGCTGATGGATGCGATCA
Source organism: uncultured Oscillospiraceae bacterium (assembly GCA_964522755.1). Classification (GTDB taxonomy): domain Bacteria; phylum Bacillota; class Clostridia; order DSM-8532; family DSM-8532; genus JAEWSN01. The sequence continues at coordinate 14,134 of CAZFWQ010000039.1, forward strand.
GGAAACATGACGGTGTCCATGTCGGAATGTGCCGTTCATTTCTGGAGCAGTTTGAAAAATGGCGCAGCCTGTCACAGTCTGTTTCCGTTGGAGAACTGCTTGAACGGTTGTATGGCGAAACCGGCTATGACCTGCACGTGGGCGCGCTGCCGCAGGGAAGCCGCCGGCAGGCGAACCTCCGCCTTTTGTCCGAGAGGGCTGCCAGGTTTGAATTGACAGGTTATCGGGGCCTGTTCCAGTTCATCCGCTACGTGGAACGCCTGCGGGCCGGGAAAGGCGACATGGATGCCGCCAGGACAATCGGGGAAGGCGAGGACGTTGTCCGCCTGATGAGCATACACAAGAGCAAGGGGCTCGAGTTTCCGGTCGTTCTGATATGCGGGGCCGGAAAGACCTTCAACCTTCGCGATCGGTACAATCGCATCCTGCTGCATCACCGATACGGATTCGGTCCCGACGGGGTGCTCCCGGAAGAGGGAGCGACCTGGCCAACCGCTGCGAAACGTGCACTGCAGGCTGTCCTGCTTCGTGAAATGCTCTCTGAGGAGATGCGGATTCTATATGTCGCCCTCACGCGGGCGAAGGAAAGGCTGTTGATTTGCGGGAGGATGGTCGCCCCGGGTGAAATGCTTGAAAAAATGGCGGATTTGCCTGATGACGGGGCATTGCCGGCTGGTGTCGTCCTGCCGCTGCGAAGCCAGGCCTTGTGGCTGCTGGCGGCATGGACTCCGGCCACCCGCCAGGCAAACGGGCCCGTCGCATTCCGAGTCCATTCAAGGTCGGAAATCGCCGCCATGCGTCTTTCGCCGGATGCGGCGAATCCGGAATTCTCATCTGTCGGCGGGTTGATGCGGGATTCCACGGCTCAATGCGTGATGAAGGTTCCCCTGGATATCCGGGTGGCGCCGACTTCGGCAGACGAGGCAGCCCTGTCAGCAGATCCGGAAATGACGGAGGTTCAGGGACGGGAAAAAATGGCGGGGAACCTGGCCGAAGCGGAGCGGCGCATGGTTTGGAAAACAGCACACCCTGTCTTGTCGGCCACCCCGTCAAAGATGACCGTGACAAGCCTGAAAAGGTTATGGGAAGAACAGGATGCCGCTGCCGCCCTCCCGGAGGATGCATTCAGGATTGCATGCACGGCAGATGAGCTGGAGCATTGGGACGATGAGGGGTGGCAGGATGACGTGACGGGTGAAGCGACAGGTGATATGACGGATGAAATGACAGGTGAAATGACGGGTGAAATGATGGAATCAGCAACGGATGAAACTGAGGATGAATCATTCATGCTGCCTGCATTCATGTCGCAGGGGATATCCGCGGTCACCCCCCTGCGATATGGCACGATCATGCATACGGTATTGCAGCACCTGGATCCCGTGAATGGAAAACCCCCTGACATCGAAGAAACGATTGGGCAATTGATCGGAAGCGGGCGGCTCAGCGAAGCGGATCGGGGCATTCCCAATCGGAAGGCGCTGCACGCGTTTGTCGATTCCGACTTGTTCCGCCGCATGATGAGCGCCGGGTGTGTCAGCCGTGAGACGCCTTTCATGGTGCGCATGCCGGCAGCGGACCTTTTGCGGGATTCGGCCATTCCCGAAACCGAGCATATTGTGATGCAGGGAGTGGTGGATTGCTGGTTTGTTGAAAATGACCGCATCATCCTGATTGATTACAAGACGGATCGAGGTTTTTCACGCGTGCCAGCCTATCGCCGCCAGCTCTCCTGGTATGCCGCCGCCATGGAAAAGATCACCGGCCTGCCGGTTGGAGAAGCGATCCTGTGGTTCCTGCATGCGGGTCGCGCCGTTTGAATGCGCCTCCGCAAGGGTATTGACAAAACAACGGGGGTGCTGATATAGTGCAATGGTGTTGAATGATTGAGTGACTTCACAGGTCAACTTCACGCTTCCTGTCGGCTGTTCTTACAGCGTCTTTTCTTTGTGTCCGCAGTGTTTTTTCACCTGCAACAGCGACGAGGCGAATATCTGGCCTTTCCAGCCGGTCTGCATTTGAATTCTCCGATTTCAAATCAGTGGTTGCCCCGCATCCTGCCAATCGGCATGACGCAGGTGGTGAAAGCATGTGAATCGTGTTGATATGACCGCATCCGCGGTTTGTTGTCCTTTTGGGCTGCTCTTGCCTCACGGCTGCAGGTATTCATGCGGGTTGTTCTTCAGGAAACAAGCCAGTTGCCCCTGGCCTGTAATCATGGTTGTTTCCGTTGGCTGAATTCTGGAATCCAGAAAGAACTAATAAAGAACAAATCAGGAAATCAATCAGGAAATCAGGAAATCAATCAGGAAATCAGAAAATCAATCAGGAAATCAGAAAATCAATCAGGAAA
>CAZFWQ010000040.1:0-3528 GCA_964522755.1 uncultured Oscillospiraceae bacterium
GAAGTTCGGACGGTTCGCCTGGTTCTCCTGGATCCAGTTGCGGGCGAAAACGCCTTCCTGGATTTCCCTCAGCACCTTTTTCATTTCCTTCTTCGTCTCGTCCGTGATGATGCGGCGGCCGATCATGTAATCGCCGTATTCGGCGGTGTCGGAGATGGAGTAACGCATGAAGGAGAGACCGCCCGAGTTGACGAGGTCCACAATCAGCTTCATCTCGTGCATGCATTCAAAGTAGGCGGATTCAGGCTGATAACCGGCTTCCACCAGCACTTCGAACCCGGCCTTCATCAGTTCGGATACACCGCCGCACAATACTGCCTGTTCGCCGAATAGATCCGTTTCCGTTTCCTCCTTGAAAGTGGTTTCGAGGATGCCCGCACGGGCGCCGCCGATGCCGGCCGCATACGCAAGGGACAGTTCCTTCGCATGGCCTGTCGCATCCTGATGGACGGCGATGAGGCAGGGAACCCCGCGGCCTTCCAGGAACTGGCTCCGGACCGTATGGCCGGGGCCCTTGGGTGCGACCATGAAGACGTTGACATCCGCGGGAGGCACAATCTGGCCGAAGTGGATGTTGAAGCCATGGGCGAACACAAGGGACTTGCCTGCAGTCAGGTTGGCGGCGATGCTGTCCGTGTAGAGTTTCGCCTGCTTCTCGTCGTTGATGAGGATCATGATGATCTCCGCCATGGCCGCCGCTTCGGCGGCCGTGGTCACCTTGAGGCCGGCCGCTTCGGCCAGGCTCCAGGACTTGCTGCCATGGTAAAGGCCCACGACGACGTCCACGCCGGATTCATGTAGGTTCAGTGCATGTGCGTGGCCCTGGCTGCCATAGCCGATGACGGCGACCTTCTTGCCGTTCAGAAGGGACAGGTTGCAGTCCTCTGCGTAATACATTTTTGCCATGTTGGTTATTCCTCCTCGTATTTTTTGTGTTCCTTGATTTCCCTGTTTCCTCTTTCAAGGGCGGTCAGCCCTGTGCGGACAATTTCACGGATGCCGTAGGGACTCATGAGTTCGATGAAGGCATCCACCTTCGACTGATCCCCCGTGATCTCCGCGGTAAGGCTCTCCTTCGCGACATCAACCACCTTGGCGCGGAAAATGTCGATGGTGCTGATGATGGAAGCCCGCGATTCCGCCGGCGCATCCACCTTGATCAGCGCCAGTTCGCGGAATACGGCCTGGTTTTGCTTCAATTCGATGATCTTGATGACATCGATGAGCTTGTTGAGCTGCTTCTTGATCTGTTCCAGGATGTAGTCGTCCCCGCGAACCACGATGGTCATGCGGGATGTCAGCTTGTCTTCCGTTTCTCCGACAGTCAGGCTGTCGATGTTGTAGCCCCGGCGGCTGAACAGGCCCGAAACCCGGCTCAGCACACCAGACTGGTTCTCCACGAGCACGGACAGAACGTGTCGATTCATATCCTTCCCCCTCTCCAAACCGGTTCGCCTGTAAAATATCGCATATCGAAGCTGCGGCAGCCCGGTCATGTGCCTACAGCGTGCTTTCCGCCGAATCCACCATGCACTCGACAAAGAACGGGCCTTCCTGGGCGAGCATATCCCGAAAAGCCGTCTCCAATTCCCCGTTTGTCTTCACTTTCCGCACCGGGAAACCATAGGCGGACACCAGTGCCGTGAAATCCGGGTTGTCATCGAGCATGACGCCGAAGGTCTCCTTGTACCTGTTGTCCTGAAGCTCCCGGACCATGCCGAGTTTGCCGTTGTTGAACAGGACCATTTTCAATGCGATCCTGTTTGCCTTGATGGTGCCGAGTTCATGCATGCTCATCTGGAAACTGCCGTCGCCCATGATGGAGACGACGGTCCGATCCGGGGCGGCCATTTTCGCGCCGACCCCTGCCGGAATGCTGTAGCCCATCGTGCCGAATCCACCGGAGCAGAGGAACCGCCTTTTCCCATGGATGTGGAAGTTGCGCGCGGACCAGAACTGGTTCTGCCCCACATCCGCCACGAGGATGGCATCGTCGTCCAGAAGTCCGGACAGGATCCGGACGGCGTGCTTCGGATTCACGAGGGCGCCGAAAGTCAGGGATTCCTGCGCTTTGGCCGCTTCCTTCATGGATGCCAGTTCGGCCCTCCATTTGTCCAGCGGCAAGGGCTGGACAAGGTCGAGCATCTGCTGCAGGACAATCTTCACGTCGCCGACGACGGGAATGTCGCAGCCAACATTTTTGCCGATTTCCGCGGGATCCACGTCAATGTGGATGATGCTCCGGTTCGCGAGCAGGTCTTCCTGTATGCCCCCTGTTGCCCGGTCTGCAATGCGCGCCCCGATGAAAATGAGCAGATCGGCCATTTCCATGGCCTTGTTCGCATAGGAGAATCCATGAGACCCGACCATCCCGATCAGGTGGGGGTGATCGGTGGGCATGCAGCCCGTGCCCATCAGGGTATGGACGACGGGGATCCCCGTAGTTTCCGTGAACCGCCGCAGTTCATCCCGCGCATCGGCGAGGAATATGCCGCCTCCGGCAAAGACAAGCGGATGGCGGCTTTCGCGGATAGCCTTCAGGGCTCGCTTTATTTGCCCCATGTGTCCTTTTTCGGTTGGCCTGTATCCCCGGATGAAAACATCCTTGGGATAATGGTAACGGATCTTTTCCATTTGGACGTCCATGGGGATGTCGATGAGGACAGGACCTGGTCGGCCGGTGGAGGCAATGTGGAAGGCCTCCCTCAGGATGCGGGGCAGCTGCTGCGCGTCGCGCACAAGGTAATTGTGCTTGGTGAATGATTCGCTGGCTCCCGTGATGTCCACTTCCTGAAATACATCCCGGCCAATGAAGCCGGTCTTGACCTGGCCGGTGATGACGACCAGAGGAATGCTGTCCATATAGGCCGTGGCAATGCCGGTCACCAGGTTCGTGGCACCGGGGCCGGATGTTCCGATGCAAACCCCGACCCGACCCGATATGCGGGCATATGCGTTCGCACTGTGGACCGCGGACTGTTCCTGGCGGACGAGCACATGGCGTACGGAACCGGTGCGAAGCGCCTCATACAGCGGAAGGACCGCTCCGCCGGGATACCCGAATACCAGATCGACGCCTTCTTCAAGCAGGCAATGAACAACAGCTTCCGCAGCGACCATGTCGTTTCCCTCCGTCCTACCAATCAGCCGGCAATTAGAAAAAAGATGCAAAAAAGCCCCCGCACTGCAGACTTCTTACGTTCTACAGGGACGAGGACCAACACCCGTGTTACCACCCTATTTTACCCCTTCCTCACGAAAAGGGCCTTCGAAGGTTCATTACAAACCCGGATCCGTAACGGGATCAACCGGATTTTCCTACTCGCGGTGGAAAACCGCTTTCAGAAAACCTGCTCTGGAGTGATCTGGCATCCGACGTCACACCGGTTCGCACCAACCCCCGGTTCTCTGGGAGACGAATTTGAAAGCCTTGGTTCCTTCATCGCATCGTGATTCAATTTCTGTCATTATAGCAGGATTGCCGTCATCCTGTCAACGGTCATGTTTGATTCTCTGGCATCATGTTTG
>CAZFWQ010000040.1:3538-11030 GCA_964522755.1 uncultured Oscillospiraceae bacterium
ACGTATCGTATGCTTTGGCTCCGTCATCGCATCCAATATGAAATGATTGTTCTTATTGTAGCAGGATGTCCTCGAACCTGTCAACCCATGATTTGCTTTTCATGCTGTTTTTCCAGATAAATCAAGGATTCCCTTTCCCCGACGCGTACTGTCTTGAAGGGCTTGTATCCGGCTTTTTCATAGAGCTCGAGGTTCCGCTGGCTCAGGTGCCCTGTAAACAGTTCAAACCGGCACCCGGGATGCAGTGCTTCCATCGTGGCGAGCAACCGCCGTCCGACTCCCTGGTGCTGCAGCTCCGGAACTACGATGAGCCTTCCGATGAAACAAGTGCCCTCGCCCGTCCGGGCACGGATGGAACCCACGATTTTCCCGTTCAGGACGGCTTTCAGAAACAGCAGGTTCGCGGCGGAAGCCTGCATTTCCGCCAGTGTCTGCGTCATGGGGGCGATGCCGCTGCCGTAGATGGCCGCTTCCGATGCGTAGGCAAGTTTCTGCAGGGCCAGGATGTCCGGCAGATCCGCCTCATCCACTTCCTCGATGAGCACCTTGTCGCGCAGTATGCGCGTCGGCTCATGGAGCATGCGCCATTCTTCCAGCAGAAGGGCGTACAGCTTCAGATTCCAGAACCGCTCCTTCATGCGCATGCGCTGCATCAGGAGCCCCTCATACCGGAAACCGCCCTTTTCGAGAACCCGGGAAGAGCCGGCATTCTCTTCACAGCACATTGCCTGGACACGGTTGAAACCGCACTCTTCGAACAGGAAGCGGACAAGGCGCTGCAGGGCTTCGGTAGTGAATCCCTTGCCCCAGTGGTCGCGGCCGATGACATATCCGACCTCGCAGCAGCGGTTTCCCTGCTCGGTATTCACCAGCCCGATGGAACCGATGATGTGGCCCGTTGCCTTGTCCATGATGGCCCAGTCGCCGGGTTCGCCGGTTTTGTAGCGGTCTGTGGCCCATTGCAGGAATCGCAGCGTGTCCTCAGGGGTCTTGTGGGCGTCCCATGTCACGAAGCGGGCCGTTTCCGGCTCCCTGCAATATTCAAATACATCCTGCACATCATCGAGCCGGAACTTGCGCAGGAAAAGCCGGTCCGTTTCCAGTATCGGCGTCTCCCTCATCTTCAGATATCCTTCCATGCGGCACCTCCAGAACTCTGGCCGGTCATAGTCACATTACCGTTTCATGTCATGATTACGCACAACATCACCAGATCAGCTTTTCAAACTCCGTCGGCCAATCAGCATCGATAGAAAAAAGAAGCCCGTCATGACCAGGACGATGGTCGCGCCTGTCGCCGTATCCGCGGCATATGACGCGAACAGGCCCACAACGCCGGAAACAACGGATACCAGCACCGCCAGGATAGTGTATTGCCTGGAACCCGATGCGGTGTTGCGGGCTGCCGCCGCAGGCAGGACAAGGAATGAATTGATGACCAGCAAGCCGATCCAGGGCATTGAAATCGTCACGATCACAGCCACGAGAACGGTAAACAGCAGTTCATCCCTGAAAACGCTGACGCCGCGGCTGCGGGCAAGGGATGGGCTGATGCTGATGAGGAGCAGCCGGTTGAAGAACAGGGCCCACAGAATCAGCACGCCTGCAAGAACCAGAACAAGGAGAAATATGTCCCTTGCGCCGATGGAAAGGATATCCCCTATCAGAAAGGCGGACAGGCGGGCCGTGCCGCCCCCGGAGCCGGTCGCCAGAAAAATGCCGAGTGCAACCGCGGCGGATGAAAAAACCCCGATGACCGTGTCGGGTGCCATGCCGCTCCGATATCGGACCGTCGTGACGGCAATCGAAAACAGGACGGAAAAGATGACGGCTGCCCACATCGGGACAAGGAATCCAAGCATGCCGCCGATGACGAGACCTGTGAAGGCGCCGTGACCCAGCGCATCCGAAAAGAAGGACATCCTGTTGTTGACGATCATGGTGCCCAGCAGCGCGAAGACGGGAGCCAGCAGCAAGATGGCCAGCAATGCGTTCTTCATGAACATCAGGCGCCCAGGCTGCGCCCAGTCGAACGGAAGGACGGACAACAGACGGTACCAGAGTTCCATCAGCGGGGTTCCTCCTTGCCGTTTTTGAGCGCGCTCAATTGCTCCACCGTAAAGCGCGGGGTCTTCGGGACGGTATGTGCCGGGAAGGCCGCGCGAAAGGGCTCGGAACTGAAAACATCCTCCGGGGAACCGTTGGCAAGCACCGTCCGGTTCAGCAGGACAACACGGTCCGCGTAGGACGGAATCAAATCCAGGTCATGGGTGACCATGATGATGGACAGATCGAATGTGGCCCGCAGGGTAGACACCTGGTCGAAAAAGGCCTTCATCCCGTTCTGGTCGACTCCTGACACGGGTTCGTCCAGCAGGAGGAGGTCCGGAACGGGTTCGAGTGCCATCGCCAGGAGCACGCGCTGCAGCTCACCTCCGGAAAGGGCTCCCAGCCTGCGGTTCGCCAGGTGTTCGGCTCCAACCCGTTCCAGGCACTCCGCAATTCGCCTCTTCTGCCTTGCGGAGGCGGGAAGCCATGCGGGCCGTCCGGAACCGGCGGCAATGAACAGATCAAGCACATTGGCCGGCGCCGTCCTGTCCAGGTTCAACGTCTGCGGAACATAGCCGATGACGGGATTCGCACCGTGGGATCCTGATGCGGACAGGAAATGGAGTTCTCCCGAATGGGGGATTTCACCGAGCATGGCCTTCAGAAGCGTGGATTTTCCCGCCCCGTTTGGCCCGATGAGCGCCGTAAGTTCACCACAGTGCACATGCATGGAAACATCGCGGAGAATCTCCGCATGGCCCGCATTCACACCGAAATGCTCGATTTTCGTGCAGCAGAACCCGCTGCATGAAACCTTGGTCATTCCATGGAACTGATTTCCCATGTTTCCCCCCGCAGCCGCACCACCATGTCCTCCAGCGTGTCCCCGTCCGTCCATCCGCATGTCGCATCGGCATGGCGCTCATAGTATGGTTTGCGTTCTTCATAAAGGCTGGCAATGGATTGACCGGGACGCATGGCGATTCCGCGGGTTGCCGCATTGCCAAGCCGGCGCTCCAGTTCCCGCATGTCGACATCCAGGAAGACGATGCGGCCAGATTTCTTCAATGACAGCATCGCGGCATCGGAATAAACTACGCTGCCCCCTGTGGCGATCACCGCATCATGGACGTCCAGCGACAAAATGACCGATTCCTCCATTTTCAGGAACGCTTCCAACCCGTCTTCGTCGATGATTGCCTGAAGCCGTTTTCCGTGACGCGACTGCACGAGGATGTCGGTGTCCAGGAAATCCATGCCGGCCGCTTTGGCCAGCAGGACCCCGATGGTGCTTTTGCCGGCCGACGGCATGCCGATGAGGACCAGATTGCTGCCGCGCTTCATCACTTTACCCCGATGTCCCTGCGCCAATGGGCGTCCTGAAATGTGATGCGCCCCACACCGGCATAGGCGCGGGCCCTGGCCCGTTCCATGTCCGGCCCGGTGGCCGTCACGCCGAGTACCCGTCCGCCATTGGTCAGCACCTGCCCGTTTTCGCATGTGGAGCCGGCATGGAACACGGTGACGTCCTCGAGCGATTCCGCCTCGTCAAGCCCGCTGATGGGGTATCCTTTCCGGTAAGGACCCGGATATCCGCCGGAAGCCATCACGACGCAAACCGCCGTGACGGGTTTCCAGGCAAGGACAACCTCGTCGAGACGCCCCTGCAGGATGGCCAGGAAAATATCCATGAGATCGTTCTCGAGGCGCGGCAGGATGACCTGCGTTTCCGGATCGCCGAACCTGGCGTTGTACTCAATCACCTTCGGGCCTTCCGGCGTGACCATGATCCCGAAATAAAGCACCCCCCTGACGGTTCTCCCTTCAATGTTCATCGCTTCCATGGTGGGCCTGTAGATGTGGTCCATGCACCAGACAGCCATTTCGGGCGTATAAACCAGGCTGGGCGAAAAGGTGCCCATTCCGCCTGTATTGGGCCCTGCGTCCTGGTCATATGCACGCTTGTGATCCTGTGAACTGGCCATGGGAAGCATGGTCCTGCCGTCGGTGAACGCGAGAACCGTCACCTCTGGGCCGGTGAGGCATTCTTCAATGACCACCCTGCTGCCCGCCCGGCCGAATCTGCCCTCATCAAGAATGCTTGTCACGGCGGCTTCCGCTTCAGCGAGCGTGGAGCATATGAGCACGCCTTTGCCGAGTGCGAGGCCATCCGCCTTTACAACGATCGGCATTTTCTGCTTCCGCAGCCAATCCACTGCCGTGCCGGAATCTTCGAACGCGGCATAGGCGGCGGTCGGGATGCCATACTTCTTCATGAGGTCCTTCGAAAAACTCTTGCTCGCTTCAATGGCAGCCGCCGCGCGATTGGGTCCGAATGCCCTGATTCCGGCCTCTTCCATGGCATCAACCATGCCGGCTGCCAGCGGATCGTCCGGACCCACGACGACCAGGTCCACTGCCAGATCGCGCGCTATCTTCACCATCCCCGCGATATCCGCCACATCAGCGGGAATGCATGAGGCCAGCCGCGCTATGCCGCCGTTCCCGGGCGCGCACCAGATTTTTCCGACCATCGGGCTCTGCTTCAGTTTCCAGATGATGGCATGTTCACGACCCCCGCCTCCGACAACCAAAACATTCATATTCGTGATAGTCCTTCCGTTGCGCCAAACTCGCCACATTCCTGCTTCACATGATGAGAATTGCCATTTCGCGATTACGTTCGTAAAAGCTTTTTCCGGGTGATGTCAGGGGAGCACCGTCACATGGCGGCCGATCACCTTCAGTTTCCCGGCAGCATACAGGCGGATGGCTTCCGGCAGAAGTTTCCACTCTGCTTCTTCCATCACGCGCTTCTGGAGCGTCTCAGGGGTATCGCCATCAAGCACGGCAACCGCCTTTTGAAGGACGATGGGGCCGGAATCGTACTCAGGGTCCACAAAATGAACAGTTGCCCCGGTTACCTTGACACCGTATTCCAAAGCCTTCCTGTGTGGGACGATGCCGTAAAAGCCCTTCCCGCAGAAAGAAGGAACCAGGGAAGGATGCACATTCAGAATCGCCCGCGGATAGGCATTGATGAGCCGGCCGCCTATCAGGCTGAGAAAACCTGCCAGCACGACCAGTTCCACTTCGTGCAGGCGCATGTGGCTGAGGATGGCGGCATCGCATGCATCCGGATCCTCATATTCCTTTCTGGAAAAAACAGCAGAGGGTATGCCGGCCTGTTTCGCCCGGTCCAAAGCGCCCGCATCCGGCTTGCTGGACACGACGGTCACTACGCGGCAGCCAGGCAGCGTTCCGCTGCGGATGGCGTCAAGGATGGCCTGCAGGTTGGTGCCGCCGCCGGAAACCATCACCCCGATCTTCAGCATATCGTGATACCGCCCCCGCCTTCGCAAATCTCCCCGATGACATAGGCCTTCTCTCCGGAAGCCGCAAGCGCGGCGACCACGTCTTCCGCCGCGGATGCCTCCACGGCGAGCACCATGCCGATGCCCATGTTGAAGGTATTGTACATTTCCTGCTCCGCCACTTCACCCAGTTCGCGCAGCAGGCTGAAAATAGGCAGGACAGGCCAGGTTCCCTTCCTTATGAGCGCTTTCAGTCCTTCGGGAACCATCCTCGGTATGTTCTCGATGAATCCCCCGCCGGTGATATGTGCGATTCCACGGACATCAAACTGACTTATCAGCGACAGGATGCTTTTGACATAAATGCGGGTGGGTTCGAGCAGCACTTCACCGACACTGGATCCAAGGGCTTCATTGAACCTGAAAAGCGTGTCGCTGCCGACATTGAAGACCTTGCGCACCAGGGAATACCCGTTGCTGTGGATGCCAGAAGAGGCAATGCCGATGACGGCGTCGCCGGATTTCACGCGGCTGCCGTCGATAATCCTGTCACGGTCCACGATGCCCACTACAAAGCCCGCAAGGTCATATTCATCCTCCGGATAAAAACCCGGCATTTCGGCCGTCTCTCCGCCAATCAGCGCGCAGCCCGCCTGCAGGCAGCCGTTGGCCACGCCTTTGACAATCTGTTCGACCTTTTCCGGAACCAGTTTCCCCAAAGCGATGTAGTCAAGGAAGAACAGGGGCTGTGCGCCGCAGCATATCACATCGTTGGCGCACATGGCCACGCAGTCGATGCCCACTGTATCGTGCCGGTCAAGCAGGAAGGCTATCTTGAGTTTCGTGCCGACGCCATCCGTCCCGGAAACAAGCACGGGGGCCTTCATTGTCAGCCCCTCGAGTGAAAAGAGGCCTCCGAATCCACCGATGCCGGACAGCACTTCCGGCCGCATTGTTTTCCCGACATGGGACTTCATCAGTTCCACCGCCTTGTATCCGGCCCGAACATCCACACCGGCATCCTTGTAGCTCGCCATTGAATTCCTCCATCCTGACAGCCCTGAAATATCATGATCTGCCTGTTCCAGTTCCATGAAAACCCGGTCCGGACGGTTCCTACTCCTCATCAAGGGCGGCGCACCCTCCCGGACGGTAACGCCCCGCATGTTCCATGACAAGCTTGTCCGCCTCTTCCGGAACATCCATCGGATAGGCGCCGGTGAAGCAGCCCATGCAGAATCCGTGTCCGGGCCGGGCTTTCGGGCTTGCCGCCAATCCTTCGGCACTCAGGTAGCCGAGGCTGTCGGCCCCGAGGAAGCGCCGAATCTCCTCCACTGAATGGGAGGCGGCTATCAGCTGGCTGCGCGAAGGGATGTCGATGCCAAAGTGGCACGGGTACATCACGGGCGGTGAACCGATGCGCATGTGCACCTCGGTGGCTCCCGCATCCTTGAGGATCTGGACGATGTTTCGGCTGGTGGTTCCCCTGACGATGGAATCGTCTATCATCACAAGCCGCTTCCCCTTGACTTCATTGCTGAGCGCATTGAGCTTGATGCGCACGCTCAGTTCGCGCTGCGTCTGCTGTGGCTGGATGAAAGACCGCCCGACATACCTGTTCTTGATGAATCCTTCCCCGTAGGGTATGCCGGACTCGCGTGAAAAACCGATGGCCGCCGTCAGGCCGGAATCCGGTACGCCAATGACCAGATCGGCCTTGACCGGATGCTCCCTGGCCAGCTGGCGCCCGGCTTCCAGCCGGGCGTCGTAGACAGACGCCCCGTCGATATAACTGTCGGGCCTGGCGAAATAAATGTGCTCAAATACGCAGAGACGGCGTTCCTTGTCGGAAACCCTGATGGATTCGATCCCGTCTTCGCCAATCAGGACGATCTCACCCGGTTCGACGTCTCTGATGAACTTCGCTCCGACGGAATCCAGCGCGCATGTTTCCGATGAAAGAACGTAGGAATTATCCAGGCGTCCTATGCACAAAGGCCGGATCCCCAGCTGGTCGCGGATGCCGATGAGCCGTTTCGGCGTAAGCATCACGATGGCGAATGACCCCTGTATCACATATTCAAGAGCCCGAAGTCTCCGGTTTCCTGGCAGGTAATGTTCTAGCGAGG
>CAZFWQ010000040.1:11040-16475 GCA_964522755.1 uncultured Oscillospiraceae bacterium
GCCCACGGAATCCAGCGCGCAGGTTTCCGAAGCGAGAACGTAGGAATTATCAAGGCGTCCGATGCACAAAGGCCTTATCCCCAGCGGGTCCCGGATGCAGATCAGCCGCTTCGGCGTGAGCATCACGATGGCGAACGACCCCTGGATCGTCCTGATGGTTTCAATCAAAACGTCTTCGATGCTGGAAAATTGCAGGCGGTACCGCGATATGAGGTTGGCAATGACTTCCGAGTCCGTCGAAGTCTGAAAGATGGCCCCCTTGTCTTCAAGCTCGTGCCGCAGTGAAACGGCGTTCACGAGGTTTCCGTTATGCGCGAGCGCCACCCGGCTGTTCTTGTAGTTGACGATGAGGGGCTGGCAGTTTTCCACTGTGTTGGCCCCGGTTGTGGAATATCTCGTATGTCCGAGCGCCATTTTTCCCTTCAGCCGGTCCAGCACGCGGTCGGAGAACACGTCCGGAACCAGGCCCAGGCCTTTGTGGCCATGGATGTCGCCCTCATGGTTCACCGCGATGCCGCATCCCTCCTGCCCGCGGTGCTGGACGGCATACAGGCCGAGGTAGGTCAGGCGGGCCACGTCAATGCCGTCGTTGTCATAAACGCCGAAAAGGCCGCACGCTTCGTTCAGTTCATCGGATTTCCGAATATCGGCCCCGAAGGCCGGGCCAGGCTCAAAAGATGAAACAGGCAGGGCTTCCCGCAATGGACTTCCTTCATGAGACATGGTCATACATTCCCTTCAACATTTCCGACACGAACCTGCATGCTGCGGTCCTTGGCTTCAACCACTTCTGCCATGCCCTTCTTATATGCATGCATGCGGGAGCGAAGTTCCGGATAGGCCCCCCCCATTATCTGCACGGCAAGCAGCGCGGCATTCTCACTCCCGTTTATGGCCACGGTGGCAACCGGAACGCCGGCAGGCATCTGCACGATGGACAGAAGCGAATCCAGTCCGTCGAGGGTTGATGACAGGATTGGCAGCCCGATGACCGGCAATACCGTGAATGCCGCGAGGACCCCGGGCAAGTGCGCTGCCTTTCCAGCCGCCGCTATGATGACATCCACTCCATCCGCCTCCGCATTCCGCGCGAATGCGGCAGCCTTGTCCGGAGTTCGGTGCGCACTGCAGACCCTTACCTCGACATCCACACCGAATGTTCTCAGGGTGGCCAGGCAGGATTCCAGAACGGGCATATCAGAGTCGCTTCCCATCACGATGGCCACTTTGGGTGTCTTTGCCATGGATTCCCTCCTATAGGATCAGTATTGTAGAAACAATGTGTATTTGACCACCATGCGACAAGGGTGATATGACAGTTTTGCCTTCTGAAGGCCCTCGATGCCCATATCTTCCTCCCTGTTGACAAATGCGATATCCGGCCAGTCCCTCACAAGGTAATCCCGGTTGAGGACGGTATAGATGCCGTGAAAATCGGCATTCCCCTTTTCGTAGCGAATCACGGCCGTGTCCGCATTGAGGCGCTCACCGATGGTGAATGCTTCAAACCGGCCCGCAATGCGTATCAGCATGCCCTTCATCTCCAACTGGCCCCATATGTCGAGCATCTTGTTGCAGGCATGCTTCTCGCAGCTTTCAGGACTCTCGCATGTGCAGTCGTGCGCCTTGCACCATTCCTCGATGATCCTCCGGCATTCATCCAGGTTGTCCGGACCCACCGGAACAACTTCGTACTCCGGATACTGTCGGACAAACTGGCTGATGTGGTTTCGCTTTGAGCCGTACTTCCTGCCGGACAGTTCGCGAAGGGCTGAACCTTCATAAACGTAATCCGCCGTGCGATCGGAGCGCTCAATGGTAAAATCCGCCCAGGGCATCTGGCTGAACCAGGAAAGGCGGGACTCCTCCACCCTGCCGAAGACCAGCTGCCTGCCCTGCCCCGCGAAATAGTCGTGTAGCCAGCGGACAGCACGGCTGAACGCTTCCCGGTTGAATTTGCCGTCTGCGGGCAAGGGGCACAACGCAAACGGAATATCATAGGAAGATTCCGACACCACCATCAGGTGCCCTTCCCATACGGTGAACCTGAACCGGTAATCATGCTGCCACATGTACAAATAGGCGAATGTCAACTCGGATGCCTGTGAACTGTTCGCATGGAGGATGGTTTCAATTTGAGCGCGATCACATATGTCTATCTGCTGAAAGCCGTTCATGACCTGTTGTCCTTCTTCCGTAATCCGTAATGGTTTTGACTGCCCCGGTATCTGGCCTGTAAAAACGAACCCTTGCAATTGCCGCTATTGCATGCACCATTCCCCCGAACAACCATCGGTGACTGAAAAGGGCCGCCAGTAGGTTCACTCGCCGAAACTGACGTTCAAATCCTTGGCGATCCTCACAAGTTCCCCCTCCGCCGCGACATGACGGAACCGGCCGGCAACGGAAGTGAGTGGAACCCCTGTCCCTTCGGTTCCGTCGACGTTCACCATGACACCGAAACGGCCATCACAGACAAGATTGACGGCTGCGGCGCCAATCCGTGTCGCAAGAAGGCGATCCAGCGGGGAAGGTTCTCCTCCGCGCTGCAGATACCCCAGCACGGTTACGCGTGCCTCGAGCTGCGTCAGCATTTCAAGCTCCATGGCGATGTCCGTGCCGACGCCGCCAAAACGGATTGTGTCGCCGGTATCCTTCGGGTGAACCATTGATTCTTTCCCTGCGCCTACGGGATTGCACCCTTCCGACACCACGATGATGCTGAAGCCCTTGCCTGCGTTTTTCCTCTCCAGCACCTTGCGGGCCACGGCATTGATATTGTAGGGTATCTCCGGTATGAGGATGATGTCCGCGCCTCCGGCAATGCCGGAATGGAGGGCAACCCAGCCGGTCTTGCTGCCGACCACCTCGATGACCATGGCCCGGTGATGCGACTCCGCCGTGGAATGCAGCCGGTCGATGGCACAGGTTACCGTGTCAACGGCAGTCATGAACCCGAAAGCCAACTGTGTTTCAGGCACGTCATTTTCAATGGAATTTGGCACTGCGACAATCGGAATGCCGCGACTCGACAACTCAGACGCTATCGCAAGGCTGTTGTTCCCCCCAACGACGATGAGCCCATCTATTCCGTTCATGGCAAGCGTGTCCTTGACCCTGTCCGTCATGTCGCGGACCTTTTTTTCGCCGTCCTTGTCCACCATGACTTCGAACGGATTAAAGCTGTTGGTTGTGCCGAGGATGGTTCCACCCTTGTCGATGATGCCGGATACGTCTTCCATACCTAGTTTCTGGAACCTGTTGTAGACCAGGCCGACATAACCGTCCTTGTATCCGACCACTTCCATATTCCTTGTGATGGCTGTTTTCACTACAGCCCGCAAGACCGTGTTAAGTCCCGGGCAATCTCCGCCACTGGTTAATATTCCTATTTTCCTGATTTTCAGCATATGAACCTCTTCCTCTCCACACTTCCTGATTCAGGTCCGCTGCGTTCCGGATTCCTCTTCGGGCACAGTCGAAAGTCATTCCCCGGAATCAAGATTCCCCTTCGGGCACAGTCGCAAGGGACCCTCTGGAATCAAGATTCCCTTTCGGGCAAAGTCGCAAGGGACCCCTTGGCATCAAGACCTGAAAACCCGTGCTGGCGCAACGCTTCATACAATATGACCGCTACGGAATTCGACAGGTTCAGAGAGCGGATATCGCTTCGCATCGGTATGCGGATGCAATGATTTGCATTTTCCTTCAGCAGTGATTCCGGCAAACCCCTTGTCTCCGGTCCGAAAACCAGAAAACAGTTTTCCGGATATTCCGGCTCCGTATAGATGTGGGTTCCCTTGGTCGATGCGTAGAACATGAGCCCGTCTTCCCGCTGCCGCATGAACTGCTGCCAATTGTCATGATACCGTACGTCCACCTGGTTCCAATAATCCAGACCGGCCCGTTTCAAGTGCTTGTCCGAGATGGAAAATCCCAGCGGCCCTATCAGATGAAGCCGGGCGCCGGTTGCCGCACAACTGCGGGCGATGTTGCCTGTATTCTGCGGTATTTCCGGTTCAAGCAAAACGATGCTGATTGCCACGCTGTCTTTCCCTGCCTGTCATTCCTCGCCTGTCATCCAGTGCCAGTAATCCAGTACCAGTGATCCAGTACAATAATCCAGTACCAGTAATCCAGTACACTAATCAAGTACCAGTAATCCAGTACCAGAAATCCAGTACCAGTAATCCATTGCCCGTGTCTCCATGGATCGGATTCCATTCGCGGTGATGACACAAAAGGCCGTTACCCGCTCATGTCAGCAGCTGAAAAGGCCGGACACGATCTATCATACCATAACATCTGCAGCGATTCACAGTAAATCGTGGCGGCTGAAGAAACATGAAGCACCCTTCAGTCCGGGACGAATCCTTATGTCCGTTTTCTGCCGGCGAGCCCATTTCCAACAAGCAGCCGGGAGACCCAGCCCCGCTTGATGTCTATCGCCTTTTCCGGGCATAGTTCATGGCAGCAGAAACACCTGATGCATCCGGAACTATCGATGATGAGGGTTTTGTCGGGCATTGCGCGAATGACTTTCGCAGGACAGCTTTCAAGGCATTTCCGGCAACGGATGCAGTCTTTGGTGCGGATTGACAGCCGCGGCCTGACAAGGTCGCCAAATCGATGGAAAAGTGTTTTTTCCGGTCTCGCACCGTTTTCCCGAAGGAGCAGCGTCGGTACGTCGAAATCGACACATCGCACACTTGCAGCCGGAATCCCCACGACACTCAGGGCTGCCGGGTCGAACCGCCCCTGTGCGATTCCCGCCCTCATCACCGGCACTCTCGCATACGGCACCCCGATGATGTCCAAGGCGACGGCGTCCGCATCAAACGGATTTTCCGCGGCGATGACCACCCCAAGGTGCCTGGGTGTCCCCGAACTGGGACCTTCCCCTTCCATGGCGGTGATCCCGTCTATCAGGTTCAGTGTCGGGGCGGCGGCTCTGCAGATATCTGCCAGGGCATGTGCAAAACGGTCATAATCATTCATTCTCGCATGATAATCCGCTTTTTCGGTGCCTGCCACCGCTCCGAACATGTTCTTGACCGCTCCGGAATAGACCATCATCATATGGGACTTCAACTTCGCCAGATTGATCACCACATCGGCGTCAACCAGGGGCTTGAGGATTTGGACCGATTTGAGCAGCGTACCATCCTCAAGGGCAACGGTTTCCACCCGCAGATCCGCGTTTAGAACCGCACCTGTTGCATCAGCCACCGCTTCCATGCCGGTCACGGCATAGACCCGTTTCAGCCAAATCGCAGTATACGGACCACCCGGGCTGTCAATGATGGTGACAATGCCGCCGGCATCCATCACCGCGGCTGCCACTGCTTCAACGAAGGCCGGATGGGTTGTCGCCGCATCAGCCGGTTTCTTCGCGTTCAGCAGGTTTGGCTTCAAAGCGACGCGCATCCCCGGCC
>CAZFWQ010000041.1:0-11922 GCA_964522755.1 uncultured Oscillospiraceae bacterium
TGCCCATGGCGCGGTTGTCGAGGGCCGACGGGCTCAGGTCGATCTCGGGATCGAGGAATTTGCCGATCAGCGTGCCGAGGGAGTCGGAGCGCGACAGGGTGGGGATGTGGTTCCGGAACTTGAAGTTCTCAAGCACGTCCTGCACGTTGTCGCTGAAGCCCTCCAGGTACGCCTCGAAATCGGCCCGCAGCTTCTGCTCACTGCCCCGCGTGGTGAGGTCGCGCAGCACGAAGGGCGACACGTTGTAGAAGGCTTGGCCTGCTGCTGCCCGCAGGGCCGCCTCCTGCTCCTTGATCTTGGCGGCGTCAAGCTTCTGCTTGGCCTCAAGCACCTTGGCCTTGGTGGGCTCAAGCACCGCATCCAGCCGGCGTAGCACGCACATTGGCAGGATCACATCCGGATACTTGCCCCGCCGGAACAGATCGCGCAGCACGTCGTCGGCGATGCCCCACAGGAAGCTCACGATCCGGTTGTGGGTGGCCTGGTCCATAGGCTGGGGGCGGAGCGCTCCTGCGTCTACAGCATTGCCACCGTAGGCAGCGGCCCACAGCGCGCCCTGGGCGGTATCAGCAGCGAGCTGCGGTGAGGTACCCCCCCCGGAAACCGCCCCATGCCTTGTAAACCCTCAGGAACGTCTCCTGGTGGACATCTTCCGCCATTTCACGAGATCCGAGAATCGTAGTGGCCAACCGCAGCACATCGTTGCCGTAGGTGATGACCAGCCGTTCTATTTCATCCATCGTATCGGAAGAAGGCAACTTGGAGCACCCTCTTTCATTGAATTTGACGCACCACTCCGTCAATCGGTTCAGGGCTTTTGAAATAATCACAGACGCTTTGTTTTTTGAAATAATCACCGACACATCACTTTTTTGAAATAATCACCGACACAACACTTTTTTGAAATAATCACCGATGCATCGCCTTTTGAAACAATAATCCGAACAATCACTCATTGCAGCCGGTTTTGCGGCCATTCAAGCCACTTCAGCATATCATACCCGCAGTTTCCTTGAAAGAGACCATCGCTTCTGATAAGATATCCACACTGCGCATCAGGTGATTCATGAATGGCAGAATCTACTGTCACAGGAGAAATACAATGGCCGCAACAGTCCGCACCCGATATGCCCCCAGCCCGACAGGCTACATTCACATAGGAAACCTGCGTTCCGCCCTTTATGAGTATCTTATTGCCCGTGTCCACAACGGCACGTTCGTGCTGCGCATCGAGGATACGGACCAGGAGCGCCTTGTGGAAGGTGCCGTCGAAGTGATTTACCGGACGTTGGCGCTATGCGGCATGCATCATGACGAGGGGCCGGATGTCGGAGGACCCTATGCGCCTTATGTGCAGAGCGAACGCCTCGGCACTTACCGTCCGTATGCCGAATCGCTGGTGAAGAGCGGACACGCGTATTACTGTTTCTGCACAAAGGAGCGCCTTGACGGGCTGAGAGCCGAATCCGAGTCGAAAAACCTGGCGTTTGCCTATGACCGCCATTGCCTGGGCCTGCCGCAGGCGGAAATCAGTTCCAGGCTCGCCGCCGGTGAACCGCATGTCATTCGCCAGAAAATGCCCAAAGAAGGCACTACCACCTTCCATGACTCGGTATATGGGGATATCACGGTGGAAAATGCCGGGCTGGAGGATCAAATCCTTCTGAAGTCCGACGGCTTTCCAACCTATAACTTCGCCAATGTCGTGGACGATCACCTCATGGACATCACACACGTTGTCCGGGGCAGCGAATACCTTTCATCCGCGCCAAAGTACAACCTCCTGTATGAGGCATTCGGCTGGGAAGTTCCCGCATACGTGCATCTGCCGCTGATTGTGAAGCCTGACGGGTCAAAGATTTCCAAGCGAAAAGGAGATGCCACCTTCGAAGACCTCCTGAAGGACGGCTACCTTGTCGAGGCCGTCCTCAACTGCATCGCCCTGCTGGGTTGGTCACCCGACACAAACCAGGAGATTTTCACCCTGGCCGAGCTTGAGAAGGTTTTTTCCATCGAACGCATCAGCAAGTCGCCTTCGGCATTTGACATGGCCAAGCTGCGCTGGTTCAACGCGGAATACATCCGCGCGATGTCTCACGAAGCATTTCATCAGGCCGCCATGCCGTGGCTGACAGATACCGTGAAAAAGGGACTGCCCCTCCCGTCCATCAGCCGGATACTGCAGCCCCGGACTGAAGTCCTGTCGGAAATTCCCGGGAAAATCGGCTTTCTGAATCAATTGGAAGACTATAGCCTGGATATTTACATACATAAGAAAATGAAGACGACACTTGAGAATTCCCTTGAGAACCTCAAGGCAGCCATGCCGACGCTGGAAGCACTGCCGGAATGGACAGCTCAAAGCATCCACGACAGCCTGATGGCGTTGATTGCCGAACTCGGAGTTAAAAACGGCCAGATGCTGTGGCCGATTCGCACGGCCTTGTCAGGGTGGGAAGTGACACCTGGCGGAGCCATGGAAATAGCGGATATCCTCGGGAAAGACGAATCGCTGCGGCGCATCCGCATCGGGATCGACAGGCTGACGACCGCGGTTGGCCGATAAGGGCTGACGGCCGCGATAAGCTGATAAGGACTGACGGCCGCGGTTGGCCCATAAGGATGGTCGGGCGACAACCGGGTGATGCTCGCAGGATGCTGGCGTGATGCTATTGTGATGCTGATATGACGTTGATATGACGTTAATATGACGCTGATGTGATGTTGATATGATGACGGGACGTTTTTTAGAACTCAATGTTTTCGCAGCATGATATGCTTTCCCTGCTCCCTGAATCCCAGCTTCAGGTACAAGGCGCGGGCAGCCGGTTCCCCGCAGAACAGGCCGGGATGCCTGCCTTCCGCCAGCAGCTGTCGGCACAGGCAGGAGACAAGGCATGACGCATATCCGCGCCTTTGCGCGTCATACCGCGTGGTCACGCCGGAGATGAGCGCGCAGTCATTCGTTTCAACAGTTGTACACGCATGTGAGACGATGCCGCCGCCAAGGCGCATCACGATATGCCTGACTCCGCCGGACAGGATTCCGGTTCGGATGCCGTCTGCCACTTCAGCGGCAGACCGGCCCTCCTGCCGGAATGATTCCGTTTCGAAAATCAATGTGCCGATTTCTTCCGCATCATCCGCTGTCGCCATGTCCACAATGGCTAAGCCAGCGGTCGCCATGTCTGTTGCAGCCATGTCAACAGTGGCCAAATCCGCTGTCGCCATTACTGAAGCGGCCAGCCCTGATGCGACCTGACTTCCGGCGCGGGGCAGAAACTCCAGAGCGTTTCCTTCGGGCAGAACCATATGATGAAAGGATTCCTCGCAATAACCGTCCAGCGCCGGCTGAATACGCCTTATGATGTGTCGCGCGCCTGAAACGGAAAGAGGATCGGCAAACCGCAGGAATAAAACAAGCTCTTCCGCACCGCCGCGAAGATTCGTGGCGCAAAGGGTGATATGGCCGTTGAGACGCTGTATAAGGGCAGTCCATCTCCCCCGCCTGTTTCTTTGCACCCATGCCTCATGATAATCCGCCGACAGCCCGTGACGGCCAATGCTGCCTATGACCGGCAAATTCACAGGCTCATCCATCCTAAGCCAATCCAGCAATTCCTGCCGCATCGAGTCATCCGCTTTTTGGATCATCGGAAATCTCCTGAACTTCACACTTGATGTTCCTTCTTCACACATGATGTTCCCGCTTCACACATGATGTTCCTGTTTCACACATGATGTTCCCGCTTCACGCATGACGCTTCGTTTCATACGAAGCCGCAAGGCACGCAAATCCAGCCATTAAGCACGCAATTCCGGCTTTCAGGCAAGAAAAAAGGCCCCGGCATGATTGACAGGGCCTTTTTCATGATACGTGCCTGAAGAATTGGCTTGTCACACTGTTTCAATCTTGTGCCGGAGCATTTTCCGAAAAAACGTGAACAAACCGGAGGCGCAGGTCGCCTACTTGAAATACCGGTCCAGCAGGCCCTTGAACGCGGAGCCGTGCCGGGCTTCATCCTTGCACATTTCATGGACGGTGTCATGAATGGCATCGTAATTGAGTTGCTTGGCCTTCGTGGCAATGGCTTTTTTCCCGGTGCAGGCGCCGAACTCTGCTTCCACGCGCAGCTGCAGGTTCTTTTTGGTGTCTGCGAATACCACTTCGCCCAGCATCTCCGCAAAACGGGAGGCATGATCCGCTTCTTCAAATGCGATGCGCTTGTATGCTTCGGCAATTTCAGGATAACCTTCGCGGTCAGCCTGGCGCGACATGGCCAGATACATGCCGACTTCGGTGCATTCACCCGTGAAATTGGCACGGAGGCCGTCCAGGATCTCCTGGTCGACATCTTTCGCTACGCCGATGCGGTGCTCATCTGCCCATATCAGCGTGGCTTCTGCCTGTTCAAAGAACTTCGAGGCAGGGGAACCGCATTGAGGACATTTTTCCGGCGCTGCATCTCCCATATAGACATAACCGCAGACAGAACATACAAATCTCTTCATGGTGCATTCTCCTCCATATTTTATCGGATGTCCTTAAGGACTCCACCTAAATATACCATACTGGCAATTGAAGGAAACATGCTTTTGTAAAAAAATTGCTGATTCACTGTTTACCGCAAGCGAATCAGGTGTCATCGGCAGTACGGGATCTTCATCGCGAAAAGGTATCAATGGCCTCTATTTTCTTGAAAACACCGTTCATGCTTGTGCATGTCCGCATGTTCAACCACCATTGCCCGACCGCATGAGATGCCATCATTGCCCGACCGAATGAGATGCAAGGAAAGACCTGTAATCGGCCAGCATCGTTGTCAGAATCTCCGGCGTATCAAGACTGTACGGACACTGCCTGATGCATTGACCGCAATGTTGGCAGCCTTCAATCCTGTCCATCTGTTCCTGCCACTGCGCGGTAATGAAGCCCTGATATGGCGCGCGACGCAGTAAGAAGGACATTCTTGCTGCCAGTGGAATCGGTATGCCGGCCGGACAGGGCAGGCAATATCCGCAGCCCCTGCAGAAGGAGCCGGCCAGCTCGAGCCTGTCCTTGTCAATGATGGAAAGCATCTCCCGATCCAGCTTCGGCGGATCCTGCTCCAGCGCAATGAATTCTTCCAGTTCGGATATGCGCTGCATGCCCCAGATCGGCACGACATTTCCATATTGTCGAAGGAAGGCAAAGCTGGAGGCCGCGTTGGTGATGAGGCCGCCGGACATGGCCTTCATGGCGATGAATCCTACATCCTGCATATCGCAGGCTGCCACCAAAGACAAATCCTGCCCTGACGACAATGACGACAGCGGAAACTGGATCGTCTCGAACAATCCGGATGCCACGGCTTTCATGGCCAGGTCAAGCCTATGGTTTGTCATCCCGATATGGCGGACCAGTCCTTCCCTTTTCGCATCGGCCAACGCCTGGTACGCACCGTCCATGTCATCCGGATCCGGCATGCAGGCTGGATTGTGAAGCTGGAACAAGTCGATGTAGTCCGTTTTCAGTTTGGAAAGGCTTGTTTCAAGGTCTTTGCGGATGGTCTTCCGATCCGTCGCGCCGGATTTTGTGGCAATGATGATGTTGTGCCGTACATCCGACAGCGCATGTCCGATTTTCTCTTCACTGTCCGTGTAACCGCGGGCCGTGTCAAAAAAGTTGATCCCGGCTTCATATGCCTTCCGCAGCAGGTTTACCGCATCTTCCTCATTCAGCCGCTGGATGGGCAGGGCACCGAATGCGGTCCGCGTCACCTGGAGCCCTGTCTTCCCGAGTCGTGTCTTCTGCATGGATTCCTCCCGTCATTTTCCTGTATCTATTCCTTTTTCTTTTTTCGTTTCTGTTTTCTTCTGTTATTCGCTTCTGTCTTTCATTCCATTATTCGCTTCTGTCTTTCATTCCATTATTCGATTCTGTCTTTCTTCCATTGTAACCATGAAAATGAAAAAAACAAGACCGAGGCGATGCACAGGACGAATATCGGCGGCAAGGCGCCCGCAAGGTCGTGCGGATTTGCATACAGGCGTCCCAGTCCCTGCAGCGCCCAGCCTTGGGGGGTGCTGCGGGATATGGCGGGGAGATTTCCGACAAACCCAACCTGGTTCCAGAGGCATCCGCCTGCAAATCCCGTCACAAGGGCAATCAGCGGCGTGGCGGCCTGCAGCTGGGCCGCCGTCCTGAAGAATGACGCAAGCATCATGCTGATTGAAACGACACAAAGAATGTATGCGCCCAGCAGGATGACCGACAACGTGCCGCGGGCGGGCGAAACGCCGAACAGCAGCTGTGTGAGGCCCAGATACAGGACGGATTGCAGGACTCCGATGGCGAACAGGGCTGCCACGTTGCCGAGGTAGACTTGCAATGACGCCCCGGCTGCCGAAATGATGCGGTTCAGTGTGCCATTGCAGCGTTCCTCGGACAGCCACCCGCTTCCGAACAAGGTGCCGAAAAACAGGAAAAGCACCAGAAGCCCCATGGAAGCTGCCGCTGTGGGGGGATAGTTCGCATTCCCATCATAAGCAGGCGGTTTGGCCGCGATTGTCCGATAGACGACTTCCATGTCCGTCCCGTATTTGATTTCGCCTTCGTACAGGCTCAGCAGATTGGACCTGTCATCCTCTGTAAAAATCCTGCCGTGCTGGCGGGCCGTTCTCTTCGCCTGGTAGACCGCGAATTCCCCTGACCAGATGTGGACCACGTCGGAAGCGATCAGCTCCCCCAGGAATGTACGGCTGTAGGATGTGCTTGACACGGCAAGTTCCAGTATTCCATCCAGATCGTTGCCGGCAACGTGTTCGGAAAACCCATTCAATATTGTGACAACGGCTTCCGTCCTATCCTCGTCCAGCATTTTTTCCGCTTTCACCCGATCCGTTTCCATGATTTGAAGACCGGATTTCTGGTGCAGATAGCCAACGAGTTCCCGGGAATAAGCACTTCTGTCTTCGTCGACGACGGTCAGGAGGATGACGTCCCTTTTTTCCCGGACAAGGGCCGCACCGGAAATGGATGCGATAATCAGCGGGAATATGAGAGAAACCGCCAGGAACAGGCGGTCCGACAGCAAGACTTTGATTTTTGCCACTAATGTCGCCCGGAATATCATTTCATGCGCTCCTCCGCCTTATTTTCATCACGATCAAGGCGAATGCCAGAAAAAACACGGCAATCAGGGACAGCATCGCGGCTGCCGTGAATACATCTTCACCCGTGCCTGCAAACACGGACATGAATCCGACCCTTGACCACCTGGTCAGCATGCCACCGCTGATGAACCTCACCCAGTCCGGCATGGAAGCGATTGGATAAATGTTTCCACCGAGGACAGCCATGAGCAGGACGCCGAGGTAGCCGAAAATGTCGGTTGCCGCCGGTGTTTTCGCCAAAGCAGCGACAAACAGCGAATAGGATGCGGAAGCGAAGACGGTCGTGATGAACAGCAGCGGGACAGCCAACGGCGAGGATTTCCAGTAGCTGTGGAACAGATAGGATGTCACGGCGTAAATCACCCCGAACTGAAGGCCTGTCACCATCAGGGTGACTGCGAGCCGGGACAGGAGCACGGGGACGCCGCTTGTGCATGATGAATGCAAGCGCCCCAGAACACCGCTCTGGCGGTCATTCGCCATCAGTTTCATGCAGGGCATGGATGCAAACAGGATGAAAACAGCCATCAGCGCGGCTCCATAATACTCGATGGCCGTGACTTTCAGCTTTTTCGCGAACCATTCCCTGAACATATCCCGCCTGCCGAGAACCTTCAAGATGTATTCGCTGTTCACGGCGTTCATTTCATCCAGCAATTCGCCTTCCGTAAGCCCAATGGCCGCGTCATACCGATAGAGGGCATCCAGGGTAGCTATGCCGGAAGTGACCATCCTGGCGCCAATCAGGCCCGTATGCAGGACAACCTCGCTCTGCAGCGGCTGCAGGCTGCTTCCGTATATGATGACAGATTTGGGTTTCCAAACGGATACGCTTTCCCCAAGGCCTTCGGGCAGGACAATGGCCGCTGCCGCCTCCCCGTTTTCAACAAGCCTGATTGCCTCTTCTTCACTGACATACAGCACTTTTGAGATCAGTGCGAAATTCGTCAGCTGCTTCGCCAGCAAATCCGACCAGATTGACTTCTCCCTGTCGACGAGGGCAATCGGGAACGGATCGATGAAGCTTGTGCCTTTGAGCATGGGTGCCAGAGCCACCGCGAACATCACCAGCATCAGCACCGGCAAGGTCATGATAAGCAGGATTGCCTTCCAGTCCCGGAAAATAAGATTCATGTCATTTTTCAGAATGGCGAAAAAGGCGACCATGCCAACCCCCCTTGTTTAGCAGGATTACATCACGGATGGTAGTCTCCCTCCCCTATTTTCAGCATGATTGTTTCGAGGGAAGGTTCTTCTGCCTGCCGCAGCACTTCCTGCAGTGTCCCGGCATATCTGATTTGCCCGTTGCGGATGACGGCCATTCGGTCGCAGACGATTTCCAGCTCATCCACATAATGGCTTGTCAGTACAATCGTGCGCCCTGCGTCACGGTAACGGCCAATCATCTCCGCTATGCATTTCCTGGAAAAAACATCCACCCCTGCCGTCGGTTCATCCATCACCAGCAATTGAGGGTTGTGCATCAGGGACGCCGCAATATTGAGCCTGCGCTTCATGCCGCCCGAATAGCCGGAAACCTTGTCTTTTGCCCTGTCGTGCAGCTGCACGTCCAGTAGAGCCTGATTGATGGCGGCTTTTTGGAGTTTATGCGGTATGCGGTAGATTCCCGCCCAGAAAGCTAAGTTTTCTTCAGCACTCAGCATCGGATACAAGGCAAGGTCCTGAGGGACGTATCCCATGATGGACCGGATGGGTCGTGCGTCCTTCATGATGCTGATGCCGCCAAGCCGGATGTCGCCGGAGGTGGGCTTCAGCAAAGTAGCCAGCAGCGCGATGAACGTTGATTTCCCTGCTCCGTTCGGACCAATGAGCCCAAAAACCTCGCCGCTGGAGATCTGAAGGTTCACATGATCCAACGCGGTTCTTTTCCCATATTTTTTCGTCAGTTCGATGACATCAATGACGAGATTTTCCATATGTTGTCCCCATCTTGATTGAAGCAGCGAAGATGTATAGACGAAACAGGCGGAACGACTTGTAATCGGTGATTCCGCCTGTCTTGCAGAATGATAGTAGCAAATATGAAATCATCTGTCAATTTCAGGATTTCGGAAGTTCAAAGGATTCCGGGATGATTACGGGAGCATACAGGATTCTGGAAGTTCAGAGGATCATGGGAGCATACAGGATTCTGGAAGTTCAAAGGATTCCGGGATCATACATGAATCCGGAAGCTTTCAGGATTCCATAAACGCTTCGGCATGCGTCCTGTGATATAATTAAGAAAGCCGCGATGACGGCAGTACCTGTCCGGTGGACAGATTCGCCGAAACCGTCATGAAACGGCCCTGCTTCCTTTTACGGAGGAAAATGCGCGATGAGGCTCAGGAAGAATTGGTGGACGACAATACGGACATGGAGGGAAAGACGGATGCTGACACAAAAGGAGGCATCCAGCCAGATGGGCGTGTCTGTCAGTTCATGGTCCCAATGGGAAACCGGAAAGAGGATCCCCACCGAAGAAAACAGGAAACTGATTGCGGAGGTTCTTGACTTGTCCGTTGAGCAAATCTGGAGAACCGGGGAAGAAATTGGATATAGATGATTCTGCGATGGCTAGTCTTTTTTCATCTCGGCACGCAACAACTTGATTTCATCTTCCAGCTGCTTCACTTTCGATGTGGATGACAGTGCGGGATCTTCTTTCCACCAATTGATCCCGATCTCCATTGCCTTGTCCACGGAGCAGACAATCAGCCTTATTTTTATCTGGAGAAGCTCCACTTCTCCAATGGAAATCTTGATATCACCGGCGATTACGATTCCCTTATCCAGAATCCTTTCCAAAAGATCCGCCAATGTGTCCCCTGATGTTGATTTTTGAAGTTGCTGCATCTTATTCGCATCCTCTCTGAAAAAGAATATTGGCTGAAGGAGTCATGTCATACCGGAATCATATGCTTCTGATAAGTTTCGCTGACGAGGCAAGTCACAATAATTTCCCCAACGGACCTAAGTCAATATTCAAATCACTTTCCTTCAGGTTGAATATTTCCCTAAATTCCTTCATTTTCTCATCCAGCTTCATAAACGTCTCGCCCATTCTCTCTGTCTCCTCATCAGTGACAGTGCCATTTTCAATTCTGCGCAAGGCCTGGTTCTCCATCAGTTTCCTGAGCAGTTCGATTACGGTCAGTACAAGCTTTGCCAGGCCTTGTTCAACATTTTCAGGATTCAGAGCCAAGGCTCCCAGTTTTTGCTTTTTATTATCCCTTATTTCCTGGTCAAAAAAATCTACGGCATCGTCGTTATTCATATTGTCCAAATCAACAAGAGCCATAATCCAGCCTCCGCCTTCAAGCATTGCAAAGCTGTTTTTCGGAATCAGATCGTCATATTGCAGAAATTATATGGAGGCCAGGGACCCGTCATCAGGAATTTGTATCCGGGGAACCCTGAAACCGCTGTGGAATACGTTGCCTTGAAGTCGCTCAGGCTAGTCTTTTTCACCAGATAGGAGGCGTTGAAAAACATGGAATCCGTCTTGAGCAAAGTAAAACTGCCTTCTATTCCGTCAGACATGATAAGATTGTGGATTCTTTCCGATTCTACCCTGGCATATGCCTCTATGGACTCCCTCAGTTTGAAGTCTTCCATTTTCTTATCCCAGTACCCTTGTACGAGCTCATTTTTCATTGCTATCTGCGGAACAATCAAATCTGCTTTCACTTTTTCCAGAACAATCTTATAATTCCACAAACCCCTGACACTCATCTCGACTTTTCCGCTCAATGCCTGGATTCTCGCAATGAAGACATCATATTGGCTTTCCAGGATGACTTTCATTTCATCTTCCCTGATGCTGGTTCCAAACCTGAACGGCAGGATGTCGACATCGTTTTTCACCAGTGTTTCAAGCACATGCTCATGAGCGTAAAAATTCTCTTCGCTGTACTTGACATCATGGTCCAGCGAGGAATATATGGCGTATAGCCCTCTGTGCCGAAAAGCTTTTGCCTGAAGGCCGTGTATGCCGGTCAGTTCAGCATTTGCGGGTTTGTCCGATATGCAATATACATAGATGACATTCAATGATCAGTCACATCCTTCATATCATTCTAGTCTTCCACTATCGACTGCCGTTCCGCATATCGATCCATTGCAGACTGCTGCCCTGAAATATCGCTCATCCCCATAAATCTGTCAACCGATATGATGATGGCCTGCAATCCAATGTAAATCAAATCCACGTCCGCAACTGAAATAGTCAAATTTCCCTTGATCACGATGCCCTTGTCCAGTATCCTGTCCAGCACTTCAAAGAGAGTGACTTCCTTTGACTTCAGCGCGATGTTATCGTACATGTTCCACTCTCCTATGTATTTTCATCAAATGATATGAAATGATAAATCGGCCATGGACCGCTTGATTCAATCGAATACCCGTCTTCTCCATATTTCCGGTTCAGCGCATTGATGATTCCAGCCAAACTTTCCGTATTCGTTTTCTCAAGCAGTGCCACTATATTCAATACCATTTTCTTTTTCACATCGTCGCAATCAAGCACTTCCTTGACGACAACCCGCTCCATGATGGAATTGACCTCTCCAAAAATAGATTGTATGTCTGCGTTCATCGTGTTCTGAATGGAATTCTCAATTCTTTCATGAAACTTCTTGGTCAGCATGAAAGCGATACCCTTTGGTTTTCTGTTGATTGAATCGATCTCATCCATGACTGACGGCTTCGCAAGTATTCTTTCTTTCAGGATGCCGGTATTGCAGAAAACCTTGACTCCCCACTCAA
>CAZFWQ010000041.1:11932-16451 GCA_964522755.1 uncultured Oscillospiraceae bacterium
CTGGTCATAATAGCTTTCCAGAAAACGCATCAGGCTTTCATCGGTTTTGTACAGTGTGCAAAACTGCAATGGAATGACCGGGTGGTTCCCCATGACTTCCTCGATGATGTTTTCATGGGCAAATGCTTTTTCAGCAACCCATTCCATGTTGTCCAGGTTCTTCTTCAGCTTCTCATCGCTGAAATCATCCTCTTCAACCATGCTCACTACAGCCTGGATATCCCTGAAAGGCATTATTCCAACGTGTCTTTCACCAGAGATGGATTGGCATTCCATCATCAGTTCGTTGACCTCAATGCCTGTTGATATGCAGTACATGTAAATCAGCAGCATGATTCATCCATCCTCCAGATGTTTTTCCAGCCGTTCCAAAAGATCATTTTCCATCTCGTCATATTCGTCTTCCGTGATGAGGCCCTGCTTCAGCGATTGTTCCAATTTGAGAATCTGGTTCTTTATCGAGGCAGGGCCGTACAACTCCCTGTCCACTTCGTCATAGATGATCTCGGCGATCTTGAAAATATATGAGAACAAACAATCACCTTCCAACCTGAAACCTGAAATACTCGATATATCATGCGGTCAACGCCATACGTCATGCGACCAACGTCATATGCCGCTAAAATTTTACAAAGCTATAAGGCGGGAACGGACCTGCGAAAATGAAATTCAGCTTGCCCTCATATTTTTCATCAAGTCCATGAACCAGCTGCTCAAATTCCTTTTCCCTTTCTTTTTCAATCAGGAATGACGCATTCAATATCATTTCCGTCGAGAGATTTTCGCCTACAACTGACTTTGTGGCAAACCGGGACAGTTCGGCATAAATACTGTCTTTATATTTCATGGAAATGTCATTCACTTCTTTTTCAATCAACTTCCCCACATCGATGATCATGTTCTGATTTCCAGTCACGGAGCGTTTGTCCTTCTTCATCTGCACAATTGTCGGGTGGGTTTGTCCGATGTGACTCAGCACATCATCCAAATTGGGGTAGGAAACTTTGACGCCAATTTCGAACCGATTGTCTACCGTCTTGAGAAGCTCTTTGAATTTGGCATAATTGTCTTCCAGCAGCTTTGTGATTTCCTTCTTGCTGTTGGCCACCATGCCAAACCTGAACGGCACCACGTTTCCGATTTTCATCATTTTCTCGATATTCATTTCATGTGCAAGGTTGTTCTTTCTAGATGGCTTGTACTGCTTGATCTCCGCGCGGCTGACGATGGCTGAGATATCCCGGTGATTGATCGGGAATATCTCTTCTTCGCTGTTTTCAATTCCTCCTTTACCATAGGATGCATCACCGGATGAAACGTCTGATATGCAATAAAGATAGAACCCTTCTTGTGCCACAATAACCTCCTGTGAAATCAACACCTCAGTATCTCGATCGCCATGATGAAATCCGCCTGGTTGATTGTCAAATCCTTGACATCTTCCGGCATGTTGTCCTTGTGAACTTCCATATATCTTTTGATTGCGAGCATGGCGGATTTTTTGCAGACGTTTTCAATATTGGCGCCCGTAAGGTTCTTCATGCTCCTGACAACCGTTTCAAAACTGATCCCCGTTGCGAGTGGCATTTTCCTCGTGTGAATCTGGATTATTTCCATTGCGTCCTCGAAGGAGGGGTCGGGCATATTGATGATTATATCAAACCGCCCTGGGCGCAGCAAGGCTGAATCAAGGATGTCCTCCCGGTTGGTGGCGGCTAGAATCGTTATGCCGTCCCGCTTTTCGACGCCGTCCATTTCTATGAGGAGCTGGCTGATCACTCTTTCCGATACCCCGGAATCACTTCCGCCGGAGCCCCTTTTGGGAGCCAGGGAATCGATTTCATCAAAGAAAATGATACACGGCGAAGCGAGCCTGGCCTTCTTGACGACTTCCCTCAAGCCCTTTTCACTTTCGCCACTCTATTTCGACATCAGTTCAGGTCCCTTGACGTAGATGAAATTTATCCCCGCTTCCTTGGCGATGGCCTTGGCCAATAAGGTTTTTCCGGTTCCCGGCGCGCCGGAAAGGAGAACGCCCCTGCCCGACCTTATGCCCACTGCCTCAAACAATTTCGGGTACATGATAGGCAGCTTGATCTCATTTTCGAGTTCTTCCTTTATTTTCTTGCATCCGCCCACATCCGCAAAGGTGACATTGGGCATGTCTATGAATACTTCCCGCAATGCGGACGGCTCAATCTGGTTGAATGCCGTCATGAAATTGTTCATCGTCACCTTGAGGCTCATCACCACGTCGTATGGAATGCTCTGCAGGCTGAAGTCGATGTCCGGAAGAATTTTCTTCAGCGTCAGCATGGCGGCTTCCCTGCACAGGTTCGCGATATCCGCGCCAACAAATCCGTAAGAGATGTCCGCGATTTTTTCCAGATCCACATCGTCATCAAGGGGGATGGCCCTCGTATGGATGTTCAGGATTTCCAGCCTTCCTTTTTTGTCCGGAACGCCGATATATATCTCCCTGTCGAAACGTCCGGGCCTTCTCAATGCGGTGTCGATCAGTTCCGGCATGTTGGTGGCCCCGATCACGACGATCTGACCCCTGTTTTCGACGCCGTCCATGAGGGCCAGCAGCTGCGTGACCACCCGTTTCTCGACATCCCCCACAACATTTCCTCTTTTGGGGGCGATGGCGTCGATTTCATCGATGAAAATAATGGCGGGGGCATTCTTTTTCGCCTCTTCGAATATTTTCCTTAAATTCGCTTCACTTTCACCGTAGAATTTCTGTATGATTTCAGGTCCGTTGATGCTGATGAAATAAGTGGACGTCTCGTTGGCAATGGCCTTGGCTATGAGCGTTTTTCCGGTTCCCGGAGGGCCGTACAGCAATACGCCTTTCGGCGCTTCGATGCCCAGCTTCTCAAACAAGTCCGGGTATTTGAGCGGGAGTTCTATCATTTCGCGGATTTTTGTCGTCTGCTCTTTCAAACCGCCAATGTCTTCATAGGTAATCTTGTTTTTGGCAATTTTCACGTTCCCTGATTTCAATGAACAGCTTGTGTTCTTGTTGATCTGCACAAAACCCTGGGGTTCCGTCTTCTCAATTAAAAAATCTTCATTGATGAATCCGAAAACATTGACCCTTATCCTGTCGCCCTCGACAACAACCTGGCCTTCGATGATCTTCACCAGATACTTCGTGATGTTGTTGTTATTGTTGGATACCCTTGAAGGCACGATGACAATGTGTTTTGCCGGCAAGGCCTCGAGGCTGCCGATTTTCACCTTGTCGCCAATACTGACCCCGGCATTGTCCCTGGTGATTCCGTCTATCTGGATGACTCCCCGTCCCCTGTCGTCGACAAAGGCAGGCATGACTTTCACGGCGGTCTGCTTTTTGCCGCTGATCCTAATCAGGCTGCCCGTTTCAACATGAAACTGACTATAGAAGGCAGGGTCGATTCTTGCGATTCCCCTGCCCGCATCCTTTGCCGAGCATTCCTCGACTATGAACTGGGCGTCTCCCATACCTATGCCTCCGCCTCAACCTTCTTCAACTTCAACTCCAGGACTCCGTTGACATAACTGTTCTTTTCAGGTTCAGAATGCACTTTGCACTTCAACAGGAGTTCCTTTTCATATTCGCGCGATAGTGATTTGGCTTCAATCTGCAGGATGTCACCTGATACGAATACCTTGATATCCTTTTCATTGACTCCGGGCATCTCGAATACCACGACAATGTAGCCGCCTTCGTCAAACACGTCTACAATAGGCTCCCTGACCTTGTCTATGATGATTTCGCCATCCTTGTCGTCCTTCTTTATCTTGTTGCCGAATCTTTCGATGGATGTGGTATCGCCAATCGTTTTTACCGTCAAACCATATATACCTTTTATTTTCCCGCTTGAATCTCCCAGGCTGCCTTCTTTTTTCATTTCACCGCCATTTATGTCCGATACGGCGTCGATAATGCTTTTCAGGCTGCCGAACAGCTTTCCGAGGCCCAAGTCAATATTGAAATTCACATCATCCTGTCCGTTGTTTTTTTTGCCTTTCATGTTATCCATGGAATCACCGCTCCCTTTCTCGTTTCGACTGTGAAATCACAGCGCACAAAAAATTCAGGCATCACAGATGAACGACAGACAATCCATCCATGACACCGGAAAACGAAAACCTGTCATCATGCTGATCAGTATTCAAGCTCAACGATCTTCACGTTGCTTTTACCAGCCGTACGATTCGCGTCTGCGGACACATAGTGCCTCAAAGTCGGGAGATCGTCATTGAGTGACTTGTTCGTATGTATTTCAAGCTCGGTAATCTCCTCATCAATCTTTTCCAGCTCATATTCGATTGCCGCGAGTTTGGTCGACCACAACCTGATATTGTTCATCAGCATGTTCTTCTTCGAATACAATACCTGAAGGTCCAGACGCACTGTACTCTCCCTTTGCGGAATTCTGCTTTTGGGTCTCTTGGTAACCGCCCTGTTGACCTGGAGCCCCCTGTTTTTTACTATGATGCCAATTGCCGCCTTTCTGGCCATTCTTGA
>CAZFWQ010000042.1:0-16223 GCA_964522755.1 uncultured Oscillospiraceae bacterium
TGGCCGCGAAGACATCCTCTCCCTGGCTCTGCTTGATGCTGTCGATGTAGGATTTCGCCTGGCTTGTGATGTTGGCATCCACCACAAGGCCGGCGGCCTTCGCCTTCTGGAGCTGGATGACATATTCCTTCGCATTGTCGAGAGCGGCATTCTTCACGCTGAGAATGGGATTCTGCCCTTCCACCGCGCTTTTTGACCAGAAGGCCTGTCGTTCCGCTTCGGTCTTTCCGGTAAGGCCTTCCCGCGTTTCCACCACATTCTGCTGCAACTTCAGGAAATAGCTGTATTCCTCATTCACAATGCGCCTGCCATCCACTTTGGCCACAAAGCCCTGGCTGTCGTTGTAAAACCAGATGGAGCCCACCGTCAGAAGGATGACGGCAATGATCGCCAGAAGGACGTTCCGGGCGAACGGCGATAGGAGGGGTTCCTTCTTTTTTCCGGTCCGCTCAAACTTTTCATCGAGCCGCGACTCGCGTCTTGCGATGCGGCGGGCATCCCGTCCTGTCCCATGTTTCGTGCTCATTGCTTCAACCACCTTCAAATAGGGCATTGCCCGGCAAATGGATCTGATGTCGCATCGCCTTCAAATCAAGACACGGTAACCAACGCGTATCGGGAAAAAATGCACGCAGGCGACATCCAACCGATTCCTCAAATGCCGGATCGGCCCGGATAAACATCATTATAATGCAAAGCCGCTCAGGACTTCAATTTCTGAAGCCCCTGTAATAGAATCTTAATATTGGCAAGGCGGGAATCCATGCCCACGTCACGAACGCGCAGGGATAAATAGGGATGTCTGCCGGCTGAAAACATCAGGCGCCCCTTCCACTGCCCCATCAATTCGCCAATCCGGTCCAGCGGAAGCGAGAAACCTTCCGCGAAAGCCATCTCCACCAGTTCGCCGCGGTCCTTGACAGTCGCCAGCCCGCAGGATGCCGCCAGGTTCCGGATGTACGCTATGTCCAGAAGGCGCAGTGTCTCAGAGGGAATGTCACCATACCTGTCGGCCAGTTCATCCCGAACGTCCGACAGATCCCCCTCGGTCCGGATCACGGCAATCGTCTTGTACATGTCGATGCGCTGGTCCTCATCTGTGATGTAGCCCCCATCCAGATAAGCGCTCGCCGGAAACTCAACGGTCACATCGGTGACCCCGGGCGCTGGCTCACGCCCCTGCAGCTCCGTGACCGACTCTTCCAGCAGGCGAAGGTACATATCGTAGCCAACTGTCTCCAGATGACCATGCTGTTCGGCGCCAAGCAGGTTTCCGGCACCGCGGATCTGAAGGTCGCGCATGGCGATTTTGAAACCGGACCCGAATTCCGTGAATTCCCTGATGGCTTTCAGACGTTTTTCAGCCACCTCGTTGAGGATCTTGTCCTGCCGATAGGTCAGGTAGGCGTATGCCAGACGGTTGGACCTGCCTACCCTGCCCCTGAGCTGGTAGAGTTGGGCCAGGCCGAGACGGTCGGAGTCCTCGACCAGGATGGTGTTGACATTCGGCATGTCTATGCCGGATTCGATGATGGTGGTGCAGACAAGGACATCCAGTTCCTTCTCCTGGAAGGCGCCGATGACACGTTCCAAATCCCGTTCACCCATCTGGCCGTGCGCAAACCCCACACGCGCGTCGGGCGCGAGTGCCTGGATGGCGTGAACCCTGGACTGGATGCCGCGAACGCGGTTGAACAGGTAGAACACCTGCCCGGCCCGCGCCATTTCCCGCGCGATGGCATCCCTGATGATCTCATCGCGGTATTCGAGGACATATGTCTGCACCGGGTATCTTTCCAGCGGCGGGTCTTCGATGGTGCTGATTTCGCGGATGCCGGACAGTGACATGTTGAGCGTCCGGGGAATGGGCGTGGCCGACAGGGTGAGCAAGTCCACATTCGGATACCGCTGCTTGATGGCCTCCTTGTGTTCCACTCCGAACCGGTGCTCCTCATCGATGACAAGCAGGCCCAGGTCCTTGAACTGGACGGTTTCCGAAAGAATCATGTGGGTGCCGACCAGGACGTCGGCCCGGCCGCTCCGCAAATCCCGCAGCACCTGCCGATGCTCGGTATCGGTTCTGAAACGGCTGAGCATTTCCACGCGCACGGGAAATCCGGAAAAACGCTTTACGAAATTGTCATAGTGCTGTGATGCCAGGACAGTGGTGGGAACAAGGAAAGCCACCTGCCTTCCGTCCATGACGGCCTTGAACACGGCGCGAAGGGCCACCTCCGTCTTTCCGTAGCCGACATCGCCGCACAGCAGGCGGTCCATGACTGTCGGGGACTCCATGTCCCGTTTGATTTCCACGACGCATTTCAGCTGGTCCGGCGTCTCCTCGAAAGGGAACATGTCCTCGAACTGCCTCTGCCAGGAAGTATCCGGCGAAAAGGAATATCCCTGCCTCGCCTGGCGCTCCGCCTGGATTTTGATGAGGGATCCGGCAAGTTCCTTCAGCGATTCGCGCACACGGGCTTTCGTCTTGACCCACTCCGCACCCCCGAGCTTGTTGAGACGGGGCTCCCGTCCCTCCGAACCGATGAATTTCTGCACGAGGTCCATGCTGGTCGTGGGTATGAACAGCGACCCGTTGTCCCTGTACCCGATTTTCAGGTAATCACGGCGGACACCCTCCACCAGCAGCTGTTCCAGCCCGACATAACAACCGATGCCATGGGTCTGGTGAACCACGAAATCTCCGGGCTTCAGATCCGTGAAAGCCGCAATTTTCTGCCCCTGCAGCCCTTTGCGCATCTTTCCCTTGCGTGCGCGGCCGGATTCGATGTCGCTCTCGCATACCACGGACAGCTTCAGTTCCGGATACTGGAATCCGTTCTGCAGCGCTCCGACAGCCACCATGACGCTCCGGCCCCCGAAAGGGTCCTGTCCGTGATGAGTGGATTCCGTGCCGAAAAGGGATACCACCCCGGCGTCGACATCGGCCCAGGCTGCTTCCGTCCTGGCCGTCACATCGACCCCGGCCTCGGCAAGTTCTTCGCACAAGCGCCTGGCGCGGTCTGCGGACGATGCAAGCACCACTGTCCGCATTCCGCGCTCCGTCCATTTCCTGATGTCTTCGAACAGCAGTCCCAGGTGGCCGGCATAAGGAGCCAGCGCAAGACCCGGAACAGCAAAAGACCTGGCCGTCCTCCCTCTCGGCGAAAGAACGGAACTGTTTCCGTCATCCGAATCGAAAGGGGAAAAGGACAGCAGCTGGCTTCCGGACGTCCCTGCCATCAGGGTGTCGGCGTCATGGTGCATGATGAAGCTTCCGGGCAGCAGCATGCCTTTTTCCGATAGGGTTTCGCACATCCGGAAATGGTCGTCCAGTTCATTGTCCATCCGCTCGAACGCCCGTTTCGGATCTTCCAGGAACACAATCCTGTCCGTTCCGGCATAGTCGAAAATGGATGCCGGAACCGGCAGCATGTACGGGATGAACTTGTCGGCGCCGGTGAAATAATGATGGTCCTCCAACTTGCCCATGTAACCGGTGATATTCATCCTGAGGGTTTCCCGCATTTCCGGCAGCAGCTTCGGCAGCATGGCAGCGAGCTCTTCCGCAAGCCTTGCCGTGATGGCGGGAACCTCGTCGCGCCGGTAGATGATTTCCCGCGCGGGATGGATTTCGATCCGTTCGGCCCGATCGACGGAACGCTGTGATTCCGGAGAAAAATACCGCATCGAATCGACTTCCGCATCAAAGAATTCAACACGGCAAGGCAAATCGGCGCCAATCGGGAAAACATCAAGGATGCCTCCGCGTATGGCGAACTGACCGCGGCCCTCAACCTTCTCTTCGCGCTCATACCCCATTTCCATGAGTTTGCCGGCAAGATCTCCCATCGGGATGACTGTCCCCGTTTCCAGCACCACGGACAGTCCGCGGAAGCGGTCCGGCGGGGTCAGCAGGTGGAGGATGGCTTCCGCCGACGTGACGAGCAGCCTGAAGTCATCCGCGAGCAGCCTTTCCAGGGCCTGGACGCGTTCATATGTCTGTCCGAAACTGCGCGCGGAAACATCATACAGGATCACTTCGCGGTTCGGAAGGAAAACCACGCCCTCGGGCATGAAATGGAGGAAATCCTCCATCGCTTTCCTGGCCTGCATTTCGTTCCAGGCGACATAGATGCCTTTCTTTCCGGTTTCATGCATCAGGACATGGCAGACGTGACGCTGCTGCGTATTCGACAAACCTGTCACAAGGGGATCCTCCCCACGGCGGAGCGCAGCGGTCAAATCCCGAATCCTGTCATATCCGCGCAGCAGTTCGGTTGACAAACCCATGGAAAATCCTCCATTGCCTGTGTTCCTGTTTTCGCCCCCGCGCGTTCCCTGGGTAAAGTGCAATCTGTTGCGGCGGTCTGGCCTGGAAGGCTATCCGTTGCACTGGTCCGGCCGGAAGGCCATCCGTTGCGGCGATCAACTCGGAAGGCCACCCATTGCACCCGTCCCGCCGGATGGCTATCCGTTGTACCGGCACATTGCCGCTTCCGGTCCCGCGCATAGAATGGCCGAAACCGCCGTTGAAGAGCGTTCGATGACCTCGTTGACAGCCTCCCGCTCCACGGTGCTGAATCTGGAGAGCACAAAGTCGGCAAGATCCCATCCCGCCGGGGGGCGGCCGATGCCGATTCTGACACGGGGAAAATTCTCCGATCCTATCCGGGAAAGGATGGATCGCATGCCGTTGTGGGTGCCGGCACTTCCCTTGGGCCTGATGCGCAGTTTGCCGACAGGCAGGTCCACATCGTCATAAATCACGATGAGGTTTTCCGGCGGTTCCTTGTAAAAGTGCAGAATCTCGTGAATTGAATCTCCGCTGAGATTCATGAATGTCTGCGGTTTGACAAGCAGCACGCGGCTGCCCTGCATCATTCCCTCGCCCACCAGGGCCTTGTGCCTGATCTTGTTCAGCGGAATCCTGTAGGATGCCGCAAGGTATTCGATGGCATCGAACCCGACGTTGTGCCTGGTCCTGTCATACTGCGCGCCCGGGTTTCCCAGGCCTGCCACGATGAACATGGTGCTTTACCCTCCGGTGATTGAATCCTAGTGCCGCGCGCAAGACAACGCTGCCAAACCCGGGCTGCGCCGGAAGGCCTAATGCTGGGTGAAAAGCGAAGAGATGGAGATATCCCCGTAAATCCGTTCGATTGCCTCGGCGAAAATATCTGCGACGGACAGCACCTTGATTTGCGGGATGGCACATTCCGCAGGCAGCGGGATGGTATTGAGCATTACAAACTCCCGGATGGCCGAATGCCGGATCCGCTCGATGGCCGGTCCGGAAAAAACGCCATGGGTGCAGCAGGCGAATATCTCCACCGCGCCGATTTCC
This sequence comes from uncultured Oscillospiraceae bacterium, assembly GCA_964522755.1. Taxonomy (GTDB): domain Bacteria; phylum Bacillota; class Clostridia; order DSM-8532; family DSM-8532; genus JAEWSN01. The sequence goes on from CAZFWQ010000042.1 coordinate 5,345, forward strand.
GCCAACGCATTCGCGGCATTTACGATGGTGCCGCCCGTATCGATCAGGTCATCGACAAGGATGACGCGTTTGTTCTGTACGTCACCGATGATGTTCATGATTTCACTGACATTGGCTTTGGGACGCCGTTTGTCGATGATGGCGAGAGGCACGTCGAGCCATTCGGCGAATTTCCGGCAGCGGCCGACGCTGCCAATGTCCGGCGATACGACGACAAGGTCTTCCATCTGGTCGGAAAACCGTTCCATGAAATATCTTGCCAGCAGGGGCTGGCCCACCAGGTGATCGACGGGCAGATCGAAGAACCCCTGAAGCTGCGGCGCATGCAGGTCCATCGTAAGGATGCGGTCCGCCCCCGCAACGGTGATGATGTTAGCTATGAGCTTTGCCGAGATCGGGTCGCGGGCCTTTGCCTTTCGATCCTGGCGCGCATAGCCGTAATATGGCATGACTGCCGTGATCCGCCCGGCTGAGGCGCGCGTGAGCGCATCTATGAGCAGCAGCAGCTCCACCAGGTTGTCATTGACCGGGGCGCAGGTGGATTGGATGATGAATACATCGGACCCGCGCACCACTTCGTTGATGCTGATGGCTGTCTCTCCGTCGCTGAACTTGCCCACGGCGGATGCCCCGAGCGGCAATCCGATCTTTGAAGCGATCTCCTCCGCCAGGACCTTGTTGGAATTCCCCGCGAAGATCTTGATATCCTTGCCGTGCAGATTCATGGTCCCCCGCCTCTCTGAAGAAAGTTCAAGCTGCTGTCAGGTTTTCATGTCTCCCGAGGCTTGTCATAACCTCTGCGCTTCACCCAATCTTCCAATACTGTCTGGCGGCTGCGCGCAATGCCGAGTGCATAGGCCGGCACCTCTTGCGTGATGGTGGACCCGGCGGCGACGTATGCATGCTCCTTCACCTCGACCGGCGACACAAGGTTCGCATTGCAGCCAATGAAGGCGTCATCGCCGATGACCGTGCGGTGTTTGCTCCGCCCGTCATAATTCACCACTACGACCCCGCAGCCCAGGTTGACCCGCTGTCCCACTTCCGCGTCCCCAACATAGGCGAGGTGCGAAATCTTCGTATTGTCCCCTATGACGGACTTCTTGATTTCAACAAAATCGCCGATTTTCACATGGCGGCCGATCCTGCTTCCCGGCCTCAGGTAGGCGAAGGGACCCACCATTGTCTCTTCCCCGATCTCGGATTCCATCACCACGGAATTTGCCACCTGCACCCCGGCGGCAAGGGTTGAGGAAACAATGCGGGAGTTGGGTCCGATGACGCATCCCGGTCCGATCACGGTTCCTTTTTCAAGCAGTGTTCCAGGAAGGATGACCGTATCCGCCCCGATTTTCACATCGGCGGCAATCCATGAGGTTTCAGGAAGGCGAAATGTCACGCCTGCCTTCATGTGCCGCTCACGGATGCGCTTCTGCAGCATTCCGTCGGCCTCTGCCAATTGCGCCCGGTCATTGACGCCCATCATTTCCTTTTCATCTTCCGCGACATAGGCGCCTGCGAGGCCTCCCTCGTTCCGAATGAGCCCGAGCGTGTCCGTCAGGTAGTATTCACCCTGGCTGTTGCCGGTTTTCAGGAGCGGCAGCGCATTGAGAAGCGCTTCGGCATCAAAGAGGAACGCCCCAGTGTTGATTTCGCGGATTTCCAGTTCCCCCGGCGTTGCGTCACGGTGTTCGACAATGCCCGTCACCCGGTTTTCGGCATCGCGCACGATGCGGCCGTAGCCGGCAGGGTTCGCGAGAACGGCCGTCAGGACCGTGACGGCATTCCCGGTTCGAAGGTGTTCCTCCCATGCCGCCTGAAGGGTTTCACCCCTTATGAGCGGCGTATCGCCGCAAAGTACCAGAATGGTGCCGGTGGAGCCGCCCAACAGGTTTGCCGCCATTTTGACCGCATGCCCCGTTCCCATCTGACGTTCCTGAAGGACGCACTGCGTTCCGTCTGGAACAAGCGCCCGTACCGCTTCCGCCTGATGGCCGACAACTACGATGTTTTTACCGGACCCTGCCCTGTCGGCCGCTTCAATCACCCATGACAGCATCGGCTGGCCGCTGAGTTCATGTGCCACCTTCGCCCTTTCGGACTTCATCCTTGTTCCGGCACCAGCTGCGAGTATCACCGTTGTCAATCCGTCCATCGGGCCAATCCTCCCATGCAGACAACCCGCTCCATCCTCCCGTGGCAGGTTGTGCGGGCTTATCACTGATCGTTTCCATTGGAAACCCAAAGTCATTTTCCCACATTTCCGGCCGATTTTCAATGAGGCGCATAAAAATACGGGTACCCTTTCAGGCACCCGCTCGGGACGAAGGGGACTATCAGGGCATGATTCCCGCAGTGAAGCGGTTTTATGGCCAGTGCGCATTCCTGGCAGCCTGGGGCCCGGTTGACCTGGCGCTCCGCAGCGACAATCGGATTTCTTCCCGCGGAAACCGTTTTCAGGTTCCGGCGCCCGTTTCTTCGGATTCCTCTTCAGCCAGAAGGGTTTGGAATTTCACCAGTATGGCCGATTGCACCTTGTTACGGGAATCGGCATTGATCGGATGAGCGATATCCCTGAATTCTCCGGTCGGTGTTTTCCTGCTGGGCATGGCAATAAACAGGCCGCCCTGGCTTTCGATGATTTTGATGTCATGTACGACAAATTCGTTGTCGAATGTGACGGATACAACCGCCTTCATTTTCCCCTCGGCTTCGACCTTGCGAATCCGGATATCTGTAATCTCCATGTCGTAAAAACCTCCGCGCGCTGCTTTGATGTAACCTGCTGAACCTTTGGCAGACATATGAGAAAAACACCGATGACAGTATTATATAGCAACTTGCCATAATTATAAACATAACTTTCCTGTTTTTTATCAATTTTCCCAAACATGAGGATCGGCGTCAAAGACATTCGGTGCTTAGAAATCGACTTTTCACTGGGGAATCATGTATAATGAAAACGGCTCATGGCCCGGCAATTGACGGGTAATATTTTCATTTCGCCGTTTACTGGCGATGAATTGCCCGGGTCAGCGCAGTCAGCCCTGTCAGGCTGCCATGCCAGCAACCTGCAGACCGGATGGCGGGAGGTTCCATAATGAATTCAGAACTGGAGCGCATCATCGGCCGGGGGCCGGTTCATTTCATAGGCATCGGCGGCATCAGCATGAGCGGACTCGCGCAAATCCTGCTGCACCGCGGCGTTGCGGTAACGGGTTCGGATTGGCTTGAAAGCAGCGCCGTCGAGCATCTGCGCAGCCTGGGGGCAGCCGTCAGCGTCCCCCACGTCGCCGCGTGCGTCTGCGGGCAGACGCTGGTGGTCCATACGGCCGCCATCGCGCCGGACAATCCGGAAATGGCGGAAGCCAGGAGACAGGGCATCCCGATCATGGACCGGGCTCGCTTCCTGGGCATCCTCGCGCAAGGTTATGGAAATACCGTCGCTGTTTCCGGAACACACGGCAAAACCACCAGCACCGGCATGATTGCAACGGTGATGATGAAAGCCGGGCTGAATCCGACCATCCATATCGGTGGAATGCTTGCTTCCATCGGCGGCAACACCAGGCTTGGCGGCATAGGCCATTTTGTGATGGAAGCCTGCGAATACAAGAACAGTTTTCTGCAGTTTCACCCGAACCAGGCCCTCATCCTGAACATCGAGGCGGACCACCTTGACTTTTTCCGCGACCTTGACGACGTACTCTCGTCATTCGCACGCTACACCCGGAACATTCCGCTCTCCGGAACGCTTGTCCTGAATCTTGACGACCAGGGATGCCGGACGCTGGCATCGCGCATCGACAGGCCATATCAGGGGTTTCAGCTGTCAAGGCCGGCCTCTTCGCACACAGGCACGGCAGGATCCGCCAGCGCGGTCTACCATGCGGCCAACCTGGTTTTTGACCACGGGTACGCGCGGTTCGACGTCTGTCTGGCGGATGAATGCCTTGCCCGCATCAACCTGGCCGTTCCAGGATGCCACAATGCCTCGAATGCGCTGGGCTGCTTCGCATTGTGCCATCAGGCCGGCCTTTCCGCCGACCGGATAGCCGCCGGGCTTGCCGATTTCACGGGAACCGGCCGTCGCTTCGAATACCGGGGCACAATAGGCGGAGTCGACGTCATTGATGACTATGCGCACCATCCCACGGAGATTGCAGCCACGCTGGCTACGGCGGCGCAAATGACGAAGGGGCGCATCCTCTGCGTCTTTCAACCCCATACCTACACAAGGACCCGTGAATTGTTCGAAGACTTCGCCAATGTGCTGCAAAGGGCGGACGAGACCATCCTCCTGGATATATATGCCGCGCGGGAGCCGGATCTCGGCCTCGTGCACTCCAGGGACCTGGAAGCCCGCATCCGTGAAAACGGCGGACATGCCGCATATGCGGCTTCGTTCACGGAAGCGTCCGACATGGTGCGGAAAATGGCGAACCCCGGAGACCTCGTCATCACGATGGGGGCCGGCGATGTACATCGGGTTGCGGATCTGCTGCTTCGTCCGTCTCTGGAACAGTCCAGATGAACCGGCACTTCTGCCTGTCTCCGTACTGGTAAAGCTCATTGGTCTTCGGTATGTCGACGATGCTTTCAAAACGGGCGCCCAGGCGCTCAATGGTGCGCCGGGAGGCCAGGTTGTCCGGATTGCAGGTGATGACCACCTCTTCCATACCGTGCGCCCGCGCAATCCGGATGATGAGCCGGCAGGCCTTTTCCGCAAAATGAAATCCCCTGAACGGCTCGTGGACGCGGTAACCGATATGTCCCGCGTAATAGGTGTTTTCATTGTCGCCGATGCGGATGTCGATGGTTCCGAGCACCTCATGCCCGCCGAGCGGCAGCATCTCGAACCTGTAGGACGGCACCCATCCCCTCAGACGATCCTCACGCATTTTTTCCATGAGCACAAGCCTGAACTCGCTGCCCCGGATTTCATCGAATCCTTTTAAAAAACGGAATCCCGTCTCTGCTTTCCGGCCGTTTCGCCGCAGCAGCCGGCGCATCATATTGCCGAACTCCATCATATCACCATCCCGTGCACATGTTCGGTCAGCCACCTTCGATGCAGGTTGTAATCGGGAACCTGTGCAGCTACCAGTTCCCAGAACGAAGCGCCGTGGTTTTTATGTGCCACGTGGGCCAATTCATGAACCACGACGTAGTCGATGACCTCTTCCGGGGCCATCACGAGGCGTGCCGTGAAGCTGAGATTCGCATGTCCGCTGCAGGAACCCCACCGCTTGCCAGCCATGGAGATTGTCAGCCTGTCGCACGGAAGGCCCATCAGGGCCGACCAGATTCGCACCCGCTCTGTCAAAAGCCGTCGGGCTTCCCCGACATACCAGCGCGTCACAAGTTCCCGCCGCTGCTCCACCGGGACATCCGGAACCAGAAGAAGCCCGTCTTCCCTTCGCACGCGCGGTTCGGCAGGGGAAACTGAAATCCGCAGGTTCCGGCCCATCCACAGGAAAGGCTCTCCTTCCCCATACAGCCGCTTCGGTGCCGCGGCGCTGCGGCGGCGCATCAGCTCCTGATTCTTCCGTATCCAGGCGCCTTTTTCCCGCACGACCGTTTCAATGTCCCGCATCGGCATCCGCATGGGTGCACGGACAACAAGCTCAGCCCCTTCACCGATGATGAGGGAGACTGTCTTCCTCCGGCTGCGGACCAGTCGGTTCACCACGATTTCCAAGGGCGTCCCGGTCCCGGCGGTTTCCGAAGGCGTCCCGACCCTTAAGGCATCCTGCACCTTTACGGCCCCGGTGACTTCCGACGGCGTCCCGGCCCTCATGGCATCCTGCGCCTTCCCGGTCCCGGCGGTATCCGGCGAAGTCCGCATCCCTTGCGCTGAACCGGCCTGTCTCATCGCATCAGCTCCTGAATTTCCACCGCATCCACATCGAGGCCGATGAGGGTGCACAGTTCCGTATCGGTTGGCACCGGCTTGTCCGCCATGCGGTTTGCATGCACTGTCAGAAGTTTTTCAAACAGATTTCTGATGGTGCGGGCATTGGCGAAATTTTCCGTTCGATTTTCGTACAGCGTGTCAATGATCTTCCTTGCTTTTTCCTTGGCGGATGCATCGAACATGTATCCGTTCTTATCTCCCATGCGTTGAAGGATGAGGGACAAGTCGTCCGGTTCATAATCGTCAAAGCCGATGAACTTGTTGAAACGCGACACCAGGCCGGGATTGGACTCGAGAAATTCCTCCATTTTATCCGGATATCCCGCAACGATGACAATGAGTTCATCCCTGTGGTCCTCCATGGCCTTGAGCAGCGTGTCGACCGCCTCGAATCCGAAATCGTTCTCGCCCCGGCGGGAAACCAGCGCGTATGCCTCATCGATGAACAGGACGCCGCCCAGAGCGCGGTTCACCACATCCATCACCAGCGGGGCGGTCTGCCCGACATATTTGGCCACGAGACCGGACCGGTCCGTTTCAACCAGGTGGCCTTTCTGCAAAACGCCGATTTCACGATAGATGCCTGCCAGCAGACGCGCAACAGTGGTCTTGCCCGTGCCGGGGTTGCCTGTGAAAACCAGGTGGAGGCTCATTTCCACCTCCGGCAGGCCACGCTCCTTCCGCATTCGCATGACGCGGACCATGTTGGTGAGTGATTTCACATCGTCCTTCACCTTCGCGAGGCCTACGAGTGCATTCAACTCCTTCATCAGCTCGTCAAGCGATTTGCGGACTTCCTCTTCCTGTTCCGAGACAGGCGGTGGCTGCTGGCCCGTGTCGAAGGCAACGCTGTCGGCGTTGTGCGGCGAACCGAGGGGACCGGGCCGCAGTCCGCCATATGCCCGATCGTTTCCCCGCACACCCGCGGGCGCGCCGGAATTTTCCGGCGGGGTCGATGGACGTCCGAAGACATCCTGATATACCCCTGCCATGGTACGCCTGCCAATGGCATTGTCCATTTGATCCAGAAGCCGGTTGAGATCGTTGAACCCCTCGCGGCTGTATGGCGTGGGAGCCGGTGCCGATGGATTCGCCGGACCGGGCGCGTTCCCGGCTGCAGGGCCGGGTTTGTATCCATTCGCCGGACCGGGCGCGTTTCCGGCCGCCGGGCTGGGTTTGTATGCATTCGTCGGACCAGGCGCGTTTCCGGCCGCCGGGCCGGGTTTGTATACATTCGTCGGACCAGGCGCGTTTCCGGCCGCCGGGCCGGGTTTGTGTCCATTCGCCGGACCGGGCGCGTTCCCGCCGTCCGGCTTCCTGACACCGGAAGACTGGGGCGTCCCCGCCGGAGCAGCATGGTTGGGATTGTCTGGAGTCCTGGTTCCGTCTGTCATCCGGCATCCTCCCCTTGTCACAACCCGGCTTGGCCGGACTGACGATAGAATGGTTGTCTTGCTGCTTCCATCATACGCGAAAAAAATGAGTCTGTCCGCACGAATGCAGGATACCATAGGAGTCTGCCCGCATGAATGCAGAATGCCATATAACATCCGCTGCGTCTTGCGCATATAACCCCAGGATCCCCGCGCAAGACCCGGACCCGTCACCGAGGATGCATGCGCGATGAATCATCCCGCGGCCTTCATCTTGTGCCCAGTCCCAGCAAATCCATGTCAAGAATGCTCCGGATGCTTTCCACCACGATGTCGGCGGCGGAAAGATCCTGCCGGGGTCCTCCCGGCGTGCGGAATCCGATGCAGCGGCAGCCTGCCGCCTTGGCGGATGCGACGCCATGCGGCGAATCCTCGATGGCGGTGCAGTCCGCGGGCATGACGCCCAATAGGCCCGCAGCCCTTATGTACGGCTCCGGATGCGGTTTGGGGTTGTCCACGTCGTCGCCTGCGACAAGGGCGTCCAGCAGGACATCAAGCCCCATGGCTTCAAGCCATGGCCCGATGAGGCTGCGCTGGGAAGAACTCGCCACGGCCACTTTCCAGCCGGCTTTCTTCAAGGCGGCGAAGAGTTCCGGTATGCCGTCAATCGGCCTGATGCGCTCCGATGTGAAGACAGTGTCCCGAATGCGTCCTTTCTTTTCCTTCAAGGCCTCCGGCGAATCGGGAATCCCCAGTTCGCCCTGAAGCGCCTTCCACATGACGGCATCCTTCACCCCGATGAACCGATGCATGTCTGAGGGTGTCCAGTCTATGCCGTACTCGGCCAGGATCTGCAAATCCGCTTCGATATGAAGAGGTTCGCTGTCGATGATGACCCCGTCGTTATCAAAAATGACAGCTTTGGCCATAAGCCCCTCCCCTCCGGCGTCCGACAGTTGCAGCCGTGTTCCCGTTGTCTTGCGGATTGTGTCTGTTCCTGCATTTCCCATGTTCAAGACCGCTCAAAGTTTCTTCAGCTTTGCAAAGCTTTCCATCAGCCGCTTCATTCCCACGCCGTCAAAAAGTATGTCAAGACGAAAATCACCGCTTTCAGGAACACGTGTTTTCACGACCCCCTCGCCGAATTTCCTATGCAGGACCCGCTCCCCGACGGACACCGGTTCGTTGTCCCCTGAATCGGGACCCGTAAAAAGGCGGATGCGGTTTTTCAATTCGGCAATGTCTTCAGCCTGCGAAAAAATGCCCGTGTTTTCCAGGCTTCCTTTTCCGTTCAGACTTCCTGTTCCGGTCAGGCTTCCTGTTCCCAGCGGCTTGCCGGACCCCTTATAATCACCGGATCCAGGATATCCTCCTGCACCCGGGTATCCTCCGGTACCGGCAGAACCGCCGCCGGCATACATGCCGGGGCTGGACAGGCCCTTGACCGAATTGGTGCCGGATGCGCCCGGAAGGCCGGCGGGGGTCTTCCGGGCCTGGGTGCCGTCGAGCAGGCTTGCCGGGATTTCATCAAGAAAACGTGAAGCCCGGTTGTACTGTGTGGTTCCGAACAGCATGCGGCAGCGTGCGTTGGTCAGGTACAGCGCCTCCCGGGCACGTGTGATGCCGACATACGCCAGCCGGCGCTCTTCCTCAAGTTTGTCCTCTCCCTCCGTTATGGAGCGATAACTCGGGAAGACGCCTTCTTCCATTCCGGCCAGGAAGACAACGGGAAATTCAAGCCCTTTTGCGCTGTGAATGGTCATCAGGATGACACGATCCACCTCTTCGCCGCTGAGTGAATCGACATCGGCCACCAGCGATATGTGCGTGAGGAAATTTTCAAGGTTCGGTTCCTCTTCGGTCATTTCCACGAATTCCTTCGCAACCGACAGGAATTCCTTGATGTTTTCAATACGGGTGACCGAGTCATCCGAATTCTCGTTTTGAAGCTCGCGCATCAAACCGCTTTTCTCTATCAGCATTTCAATGGACGCGACGAGTTCCGCCGACCGGATCTCTTCCCTGACGTCCTGGATGAACTGAGTGAAAGAAAGAAGGTTTGATGCGGCACGTGCCAGTTCTGGATGGGAATGCACCTGGCACATCACCTGGAACATGGGCACCCCATGAAGATTCGCCAGCTGGACGACCCTGTCCATCGTCGTTTTCCCGATTCCCCGCCGCGGCACGTTCACAATGCGCCCCAGGGACACCTCATCGTTCGGATTCTGAAGAACGCGAAGCCATGCAATCAGGTCCTTGATTTCCTTGCGGTCGTAAAACCGCAGGCCTCCGACTATCTTGTAAGGAATACCCATTTTCATGAGCGTATCCTCAAAGACGCGGGATTGCGCGTTCAGCCTGTATAAAACGGCCATTTCACCGTATTTCCTGCCTTCCCGGTTCATGCCGCGGGCCATGTCGGCGACGAACCAGGCCTCTTCATGCTCCGTGCCGGCTTCGAACCGGTGAATCAGGGACCCCGTCCTGTTTTCAGTCCACAGCTTCTTGTCCTTGCGGCCCGTGTTGTTGCGGATGATGTGGTTTGCCGCATCCAGGATGTTCTTGGTTGAACGGTAGTTCTGTTCAAGCTTGATGGTGCGGCAACCCGGAAAGTCGTGTTCGAAGTCGAGGATGTTGCGGAGGTTGGCGCCGCGCCATCCGTATATCATCTGATCATCGTCACCCACCACGCAGATGTTGCGGGATTTGTCGGCAAACAGGCTGACCAGCATGTACTGCGCGGTATTCGTATCCTGGTACTCGTCCACCAGGACATACCGGAACTTGTCCTGGTAATGCGCGAGCACATCAGGATGGTCATTCAGAAGGCGGATGGTAAGAAGGATGATATCGTCGAAGTCGACGGCGTTGCTGGCCTTGAGCTTCTTCTGATACAGTTCGTAAGCCGCGGCGATTTTCCTCATCCTGAAATCGGAAGCGTGCATGCGCGTGAACTGGTCCGGCGTGACGAGTTCGTCTTTCGCGCGGCTTATCTCCTGCATGATTGTTTTCGGCGGGAACTGCTTGTCGTTGATGCCCAGCTGCGCGATGCAGGTCTTTATCACGACGGCCTGGTCGTCGGTGTCATAGATGACGAAGCTGCGGTCGTATCCGAGTTTTTCGATGTCTCGGCGCAGGATGCGCATGCAGACGGAATGGAATGTGCCTACCCACAAATCGAGCGCGGCATTGCCTATCAGTGTTTCCAAACGGGTTTTCATTTCTTTGGCCGCTTTGTTCGTGAATGTGATGGCGACAATCTGCCATGGCCGAACGCCCAAATCTTCCACTATGTGCGCGATGCGGTGGGTCAGCACGCGGGTCTTGCCCGACCCGGCCCCGGCGAGCACCAGGAGGGCTCCCTCTGTATGGAGCACGGCAGCCTTCTGCTCCGGATTCAAGCCATCTAGATTCACCATTTTTCAGGATACCTCCACGCAGTCCTCAACCGGGACCTGATTATTCTACCATAGCTGTTCATCCGCCGCCACGCGGCACATTAAAAGAACGGGTGCTCTTTTCTTGAAAACGTACCCCCATATGTTATAATGGGTTGGCTGGTTCTGTTGGGCCAACGCCCGATTGT
>CAZFWQ010000043.1:0-15641 GCA_964522755.1 uncultured Oscillospiraceae bacterium
CGCTTTTTCAATATGGAGTGGTCGTGAGATTCCGGTCGCATCAACGCGGTCATAGTCGAATACCCGGTAAGTGGCGTTGGAATTCTGCTGTATTTCCACCATCATGAGACCCGAACCGATGGCATGAACCAAGCCTGCAGGAATGTCGAACACGTCTCCCTTGCCTGCGGGGACCTCATTGAGGCAAGACGCGATGCAGTTTCCCTCCACGGCTCTGGCAAACTGCTCCCTTGTAACGCCGCTTTTCAGACCATATACAAGTTTTGCGCCTGGTTTCGCTTCCAGGACCACCCACATTTCAGTTTTTCCGAGACTGCCGTTTTCGTGTGTACCGGCATATGCGTCATCCGGATGAACCTGCACGGAGAGCCGATCATTGGCATCGATGAATTTCACGAGCAAGGGAAACATGGACAGCGCGGACTCGGGAAGGGCGGTTCCGATCAGATCGCGCCCGTGCCGTTCCATCAGCTCCGGCAGGGTAAGACCTGCAAGCACGCCGTTTGACACTTTTCCGAGACCGTCGGGATGGCCTGATATTTCCCAGCTTTCGGCGACAATCCCTTCCGGCAGGATCTTGCCCATCTTTTCAAGACCCCTGCCACCCCAGAGATAATCCTTCATGGCCGGGATAAAAAGCAAAGGATACAGCATCTTTCCTCCAGGATATTGCTGTGCGTTCCGCATCGAGTCTTGCTGCTTCCGCGTTGTTCTTGCATGTTTTCGCGTACAGCAACCGCAATATCGTTTTCTTTGGCATGGCAGATGGATTTCATCCACCCGTCGATTTATCACCCATGCTCAGTATACGGATTGTGTCATGACCCGTCAACCATGGCCGGAATTTGAGTGTGGATTTGAGTCGAATCCCATCATTTGATGCAGGCTGAGCGATTCAAGTCTGATTATGAAAACCCCGATAAACTGATTCCCGTCCAGATGCTTTTCATGATATCATCAAGAGATATCGATAAGTTGTGCCTTGAAGGCATAGGCAGAGGAGGCTTTTGGCACTAAGCGCGCAATCGCCTATGGAGGCGTTTTCGGCAGGCGGCTGTAAACACGGCACATGCGCCCCGCTTCGCTCAAGCCCATGTGCCGTGTTAACAGCCGCCAAGCCAAAAATCGCCTATGGAGGAAAGATGTTCAATCTCGACAGGGCCAGGATTCATGAATTGGCCGGAAATGATACGGTTTACGCGCACGGGCGCCACCTGCATGAAAGCAAGCAGGTTGTCCGTTTCCACTGGGCGGAAAGCGGACTTATGCTGGAGGCCGATGTTCGCGACCGTCAAATCGTGCATGTGCGCATCCGCCTGGACGAAGAGGGGATGCCGGCGTTCCGCTCCTGCACCTGCCGGGAAAACGATGGTGCAGGCCTCTGCAGGCACCAGATCACGCTGCTCCTTGAAGCAAGGGAACGGCAGCGTGCGAGGGACGCTTATCCCGGCCACATGTCCGGATCGCTTCCCGATGGGCCCCTCCATCTCCGCACCCTGCTGATTCTCCCTCCGAATCCGTCCATGACCGCAGCTGTCGAACTTGAAATCGGTTCATCGATCCTTCGGCCGGTGCTTGATGCCGCCTTGTTCCTGCATGCCTGGCACACTGGCAGTCAGACGCAAGCGGTAAATGATTCCACTCTTTCCGCCATGATCGAGAGAACCCGCCTGCCGATCTCATCCCAGCAGCTTGCCGACTGGCTGGCTGATTTCGCCGAAGCACTTGTTCCCCAGCGACCTCGTTCCATCTTTTCAGACCAGCGTTCCCTCAGGATGCCGTCCCCTGCACTGGCCTTGTTTCTGCCTCTTGCATCAGCCACCGGTACCGCTTTCTGGACGGATGCGACCCGAAGGCAGATCTTCCCGCTGGATCATGTTGAAGCCACTTCTTTGCCTCTTTCCCTTCTTCTGGATGGACAACTGCGCCTTCACGTAGAATCTGAAGAGGCTTTGACCTTCGTAGACGACTCTTTTTTTTTATTCCTTATGGGAAACCGCCTTTATATCCCATCAGCCGAAAGCATCCTCGCCCTGCTCCCCATCATTGAAGCAATGTACAAGTCGAAAAAATCCGTTCTGTCCTTGACCGTTTCCGAAGCCACGCGCTTCATTGTGGAACAGATGCCGGAAATTAAAAAACACTATGTTGTGACACTCGCACCGGAAGCCGCTGTCCTGGCGAATCCGGCCCCCCTCCTGACGCGCGTTTCGCTGGGAGTGTCCGGACGCAGTATCACCGCCGGAATCCGGTTCTGTTACGGTTCGTGGGAAACCGATCCGCTTCTTATGCCCGGCACCGCCGAACTGTCCCCCATGAGGGACCGGGTGTCGGAGAGCCTTATCCTCAGGCAGTTCCGCCTCGCGGGGTTCATGCCTGTCGAAAACAGCCTTGCGCTTCACGGTGATGAATTGCAGTATCGGTTTCTGCGGGATACCCTTCCGCAATTGCGCCGGGAGGCCTTGCTGGAAGAAAGCGATTCTTTTTCACTTCAGATGCGCATTCATGCGGCACCGATTGCATTCTCCCTGACCCCGGGAAAATCTCCCGGTTGGCTGCAGGGTACCTTTGCGCATACGGAAGATGCGGAAGGCATGCCGATGGGCAAGGGGGGACTCCCCGGCTTGCTGGTCTCGCTGAAAAATGGATTTCCGTATCACCGAAGTCCGGATGGACGGTTTTTCAGCCTGGAAGAAGACGGATTGCCGCTTCTCACAGCTATTTTGGATGATCCTTCCATACGAGTTGCATCTCCCCGCCCAATCAGCCTTAAAAAGGCAGGTGATGCGGCAGGAACAGGCGATAACGGAAAATCCACGGCAAAGACCGGCGATGCGGCCACGACGGCGGAGCTTGAAGACCCGGCGGCACCAGAATGCGCGGTCTACGACATTCCTGCATTCCGGCTGCCGGCGCTTGCGGGATTCCAGACGGCAACCGCGTTCATGAGTGATGCCGCTGCCGGGGCCAGTCGGAATTTCAGCCGGTTTCACCTGGATGAGCATCTTCACGCGCTTGCAGACCAGCTGGCCCATCCGGAAAAGGCGCAGTCCGGGTTGCCGTTTCTTCCAGATTCCCTTGACCTTCAGCTGCGCGATTATCAGAAAACCGGATGGCGATGGCTCCTTACGTTGACCCGATATGGTTTTGGCGGTATTCTGGCGGATGACATGGGCCTTGGGAAAACCGTTCAGGTGATCGCTCTTCTGCATACCCTGCATACGATGCCCGAGCTTGCCGGGAAACCGGCCCTGATCGTTGCGCCGTCTTCCTTGCTGCTGAACTGGAAGGCGGAGTTCCAGAAGTTTGCGCCTGAATTGCCTGTTGTCGTCATGGACGGCACGCATGAAGAAAGGATGTCCCTGTTAAGGCAGGCAAATGACGCAGTGGCCGTCATCACATCCTATCCGCTCATCCGGCGCGATATCGGCAGCATGCGTTCTGTGCCGTTCTCAGTCTGCATCCTCGATGAGGCGCAGCACATAAAGAACCCGGGCACCGCCAATGCGAGGTCGGTGAAACAGATCCAGGCGGCTCACAGATTCGCCGTCACGGGAACACCCATGGAAAACACGCCGACTGAACTGTGGTCCGTATTTGATTTTCTGATGCCCGGATGCCTGTTGTCCCACAGGCAGTTCCAGCTGCGCTATGAACTGCCTATCTTGAAAGACGGGGATGCGGCAGTGTTGAAATCATTGGCCCGCCTTGTACGGCCCTTCATCCTGCGCAGGCTGAAAACGGACGTGCTGCAGGAATTGCCGGACAAAATCGAAACACTTTCCCAGTGCGGGATGACAAAGGAACAGAAGCGCATGTACCTGGCCTTTCTCAAAAAGGCACGGAAATCCTTCGAGGAAACGGTCCGGCAGGACGGCGCGGGCCAAAGCCGCATCCGCATCTTCGCCTTGCTGACAAGGCTCCGCCAGATCTGCTGCGACCCGGAACTTGTGGAACCGGGGTGTGGCGCCGGGAGCGGAAAACTCGAACAGCTTCTGGAAGTGCTGGAAGACGCGCTGGATGCCGGGCACCGCGTGCTGCTCTTCTCCCAGTTCACTTCCATGCTTGACATCATGGACAAAGCACTTGAAGACAGGCATATCGAACGGCTTCGCCTGGATGGCCGCACGCCCATCAACAAACGCCTGCAGCTCGTCAATGCCTTCAACGCGGGCAAAGGCCGCGTATTCCTCATTTCATTGAAAGCGGGCGGCACAGGCCTGAACCTGACCGGCGCCGACATGGTCATCCATTATGACCCGTGGTGGAACCCGGCCGTGGAAGACCAGGCCACCGATCGCGCCCATCGCATCGGCCAGCTCCAAACGGTGCAGGTGATTCGAATGGTGACACGCGGCACCATCGAGGAGAAGATCCAAAAGCTGCAGGAGAAGAAACGAAACATGATCGAACAGGTCATCAAGCCCGGGGGCACTTTTCTGGACGCATTGTCAATGGAGGAAATAAAAGGTCTATTTGAAGGCTGACATATTCAATCCCGTCCTTGCATGTCATTTTCTTCCTGTCGCCCATGCCGAAAAGAAAGTGGGGACAATCCCGCAATATCATAGACGGGCCCCTCTCACTCCACAGTAACGGATTTCGCCAGGTTGCGCGGCTTATCCACATCATTTCCGCGCATCACCGATACATAATATGCGAACAGCTGGAGGGGCGTGATGGCTGCGATTGGTGCAAACATGGGATTCACATCCGGGATTGTGATGACGGTGTCAGCCACCTGCGCCACGGCTTCCCGCAGCCGTTCCAGTGTAACGGCCATCACAAAGGCACCCCGCGCCTTCACTTCGCGGATGTTGCCGATCATCTTCTCCAGCAGCTCTTCCTGCGTCACCGGACACACCACGAGGGTGCCCTTCTCTATCAGTGCGATGGTGCCGTGCTTCAGTTCCCCGCCGGCATAAGCTTCGGAATGGATATAAGAGATTTCCTTCAGTTTCAGGGAACCT
This sequence comes from uncultured Oscillospiraceae bacterium, assembly GCA_964522755.1. Lineage (GTDB taxonomy): Bacteria > Bacillota > Clostridia > DSM-8532 > DSM-8532 > JAEWSN01. The sequence goes on from CAZFWQ010000043.1 coordinate 4,971, forward strand.
TCCATGCTTAGCGCATAGTCCAGTCCACGGCCGATGAAGAAGATGCTTTGGGCGTTATAATGCTCCGCCGCGAACCGCTGGATGATTTCGCGATTCTCCAGCACGGCTTCCAGCACTCCGGGCATCGAGGAAAGGTCTGCGGCAGCGGCCTTCATGGCGGTTTCGTCCATGCGGCCCAGCCTATGCGCAAAGGCGCAGGCAATAAGAAACAGCGCCGTCAGCTGCGTGTTGTAGGCTTTGGTGGATGCGACGGCAATTTCAGGACCTGCCCATGTGTAAAGCACGGCATCCGCTTCACGGGCAATCGAACTGCCAACCACGTTGACGACGGCCAGTATCTTCGCGCCTTTGCGTTTTGCTTCGCGAAGAGCCATCAGGGTATCCAGCGTTTCACCGGACTGGCTGATGACGATGGCCAGATGCCGCTCCGTCACAATCGGGTCGCGATAGCGGAACTCGGACGCCACTTCAGTCTCGACGGGGATGCGCGCCATCCGCTCGATGGCGTACTTGCCGACCATTCCGGCATGATACGCGGTTCCACACGCGATGATGTGGATTTTTTCCGTATTTCGGAGAAGATCGTCCGTGATGGCATCAAGGCACAGATCAATGCGGCCATCGCGTACGCGGGGACCGAGTGTGGCCCTGACCACCTGGGGTTCCTCGGATATCTCCTTCATCATGAAATGCTCGTATCCGCCTTTTTCCGCCGCCGCCACATCCCAGTCCACATGATATACATCCCTGGACACGGGTTCACCGAGCAGGTTGAAGATCTCCGCCTTCTCACGCGTGACCCGCACCACCTCCCGATCCTCGATGATGAGGATTTCCCGCGTGTGCTCCATGATGGCGGGTATGTCGGACGCGATGAAATTCTCGCCCTGCCCCAAACCGACCACGAGGGGACTGTCCTTGCGGGCGGCCAGGAACTCGTCGGGATTGTCGACGCACAGCACGCCCAGCGCATAGGCGCCCTTGATTTCATTGAGCGTTGTGAGGAAGGCGCGCATCAAATCTCCCTTGTAATGGTATTCGATGAGATGCGCTATGACTTCAGTATCGGTCTCGGATATGAACTTCACTCCCTTGTCTTCAAGGAATTCCTTCAGCATCACGTAGTTTTCAATGATGCCGTTGTGGACCACCGCGATCTTTCCGCTGCTGCTGAGGTGGGGATGGGAATTTACGTCATTCGGTTCGCCGTGCGTAGCCCAGCGGGTATGGCCGATGCCGGCGGTGCTGTCGAGGACGAGGCTTTCCAGTTTTGATTCCAGCTTGTCCAGCCGGCCGCGCGCCTTGATGACGTCGAGTCTGCCATCTCTGAAAATGGCGATGCCTGCCGAATCATACCCGCGGTACTCCAGTTTCCTGAGCCCGTTCACCAGGACTGCCGCGGCATTTTTCGTTCCGATATATCCAACGATGCCACACATAATAATTCTCCCCCATTTCTTCCGGGTGACTTTCCGATAAGCGAATGCAGGGGCAAAGGTCAACCCTATAGAAGCCCACCGCTGTTTCCCTTACTGGCTTGGTTTCAATCAGCCCAACCGCAACTCGATCAGCTTTGCCAGTTCGACTGCCTTTTCCGTGATGAAGACCTGGTCGCGGCCCTCGATCATCACCCGCACCAGCGGCTCTGTACCGGATGGGCGTATGAGCACACGCCCTTCGCCATGGAATGTCTTCTCCAGTTCGTGACATTTGGCGGCGATGACCTTGTCATCAAGATAATGGTGCTTCTTCTGGTTGCTGACGCGGGCATTGCGCAGCACCTGGGGAAACACCTGCATGACCGATGCCAGTTCCGACAGCGGCCGGCCTGCGTCCTTCATGGCCTTTAGCAGCTGGAGGCCTGTCACGAGCCCGTCTCCGGTGGTGTTGAACATTCTTAGGATGATGTGGCCCGATTGCTCTCCGCCGATGACATGGTCATCCGCCAGCATCTTTTCCAGAACGTACCGGTCTCCCACCTTTGTTTTTTCGATGTGCAATCCGTGTTCACGTGCCATCACGTCAAGTCCCAGGTTACTCATGACTGTTGCCACGATGGTATTTCCGGGTAGCTTGCCCTGATTTTTCAATGACAATGCGATGATGGCCATCAGCTTGTCGCCGTCCACCAGTGCGCCGTTCTCATCAACGGCCAGCATCCTGTCCGCATCGCCGTCAAACGCGAGGCCGGCCAGGCATCCGTGCGTCCGCACAAAGGCGGCAAGTCCCGCAATATGGGTGGAACCGCATTCCTGATTGATGTTCATGCCGTCCGGCGCATCATTGATCACGAGGACCTCGGCGCCCAGATCGCGCAACGCTTTCGGAGCCACTTCATAAGCGGCGCCGTGGGCGCAGTCCATGGCGATTGTCATTCCATCGAGCCTGTCTCCGATCGTGCCTGCCGCAAAAGCCGCGTACTGGTCCCGTGCTGAATCAAGACGGGAGATGGTGCCGAGTTTGGCCCCCGTCGGGCGGGGAACTTCCTGTACGGTATCAAGCAAGACACCTTCAATCTCATTTTCCAGTGCGTCAGGCAGTTTGTAGCCATCCCCGCTGAAAAACTTGATTCCGTTGAACTCGGCCGGATTGTGGGAGGCTGAAATGACCACGCCCGCGTCATAACCGCCGCTCCGAAGCATCCACGCGACAGCCGGAGTCGGAATGATTCCTGCCAGCACCGCATTGGCGCCTGCAGAGCATATGCCGGCCACAAGCGCCGCTTCAAGCATGTCGCAGGAACGCCGCGTATCTTTTCCCACAAGGATGCGTGGAATGTGATGCGTCTCTCCGGCAAGCACATATGCCCCTGCGCGGCCGAGCTGGAATGCAAGCTCCCCCGTCAGCTCCATATTGGCTATGCCACGGACGCCGTCCGTGCCAAAGAACCTTCCCATTGGCCATCCTCCATGTCATTTGTTGTTTTCGTCCGCTGCACGAGACGATGCAGGACATGTGTGAAATCCTGCAGCCGGCTGTCCCAATTATACGCAATCGGGGAGTTGATGACAATGAATGATTGCCAATCGTGATTGATTGCCAATCGCGTTCAGATGCCGATGCGCCTGACGGAAATCCGCTCCGCGGCTTCAAGCATTTCATCGAGTGTGCAAAAGGCCACCCCGGGTTTCACAGCCGTCATGCCGCCTGCGGCGCTCATGAGCGCCACGGTCCTTGCCGGCGGCAGACCGTTCATCCAGCCGTAGATCATCGCCGCCAGGGCGGAATCTCCGGCACCCGTGGCGCAGGCCGGAACGACGGGCAGGCCGGCAGCATGCCAGGCTTCATCCCCATCAAGGATGATCACGCCTTCAGACCCCATCGTCGCTGCGACGGATTCAGCGCCGAACTGCCTGAATCCGTGCATGGCACGGACCCAATCGGCATGGTCCCTCAGCGGGACGCCGGAAAAGCGCCGAAGTTCGTCCCGATTCGGCTTCACCGCGAAAGGATGCCCTTCCAGCCCGTATTTCAGGTTTTCATCATCCGCATCGAGAAATGCGGGCACTTTCCTGATTCCAGCCGACATGGCCAGTTCACGGTATATCCCGGACGGGGCACCACCGGGAAGACTGCCTGTGAGGACCATTGCGGAAACGCCTCCCAGCAGGGATTCAACGCCCGACATGAATTTTTCGACTGATTGGCCATCCACCGAAAAACCCGGCTGGTTGATTTCCGTTGTTTTTCCGTCGGACGAATCATGGATTTTCAGATTCACCCGCAGCTCGCCCGGAACAGTCACAAAAAAGCTTGAAATGCCCTCCGCGTCCAAGGTGCGTCGCAGGATTCCTTCGCCGGAAACAGCGGAGAACCCCGCGACAGTTACCTCCACGCCGAAACCCTTCAGAACCCGCGCGACATTGATGCCCTTCCCCCCCGTCATGGGGCGGCTGGAAAGAGCCCTGTTCATGGTACCCGTGACCAGCCGCTCAAGCTCGATCACCTGGTCGATGGCGGGATTGAGTGTGATTACAAGCACAGGTTTCATGCCAATCATCCTGTTCCATCATTATAATGTCAGGATTACATCATTACAACATAATCACATAATCTATTGGTATCCTGTAAATATCAGCACACAATCAAGACATGTCCGCCTCAATCACCACTTCATGAATGGGTTTGCCCGGCGCCACCATGGGATACACCTTGACATCCTGTCCGATTTCACAGTTGATGACCGTCGTGCGGCCGGAGGCCATGGCCTGCTTCAAAACGGGCTCGATGTCCTCCTGCTTTTCGATGCTCAGCCCAAGAGCGCCGAATGCTTCCGCCAGTTTGACGAAATCCGTGGCACGATCGATGGAAGTGTGCGAATAGCGCCTGTCATAGAACAAATCCTGCCACTGGCGCACCATTCCCAGTACGTGGTTGTTCAGGATGACCACGATGACCGGCAGATCGTATTCGACGGCCGTTGCAAGTTCAGTCAGGTTCATCCGGAAACTGCCGTCTCCGGCGATATTGAATACCCTCCGCCCGGGGAAGGCCAACTGCGCGCCAATGGCGGCTCCAAGCCCATACCCCATGGTGCCGAGGCCGCCAGAAGTCAGGAATGTGCGCGGTTTCGAAAACCCGTAATGCTGCGCGGTCCACATCTGGTGCTGACCGACTTCCGTCGCCACAATGGCATCCGGTCCGGCCAATTCACGGATTTTTTTAATGATGGCCTGCGGCATCACATCGCAGACATCCATGTACATCAATGGAAATTTCTCCTTCAGTCCAAGAATGCGGGCGTCCCATTCTGTCCTGTCCACAGGCTGGACAAGCGGTGTCAGGCGGGAAAGGACCGCTTTCGCGTCACCGATGATATGATGCCATGCAGGCACGTTCTTGTTCACTTCCGCCGGATCGATGTCTATCTGGAGAATCTTCGCGTTTGGCGCGAAATGTGCGGCATTGCTTGTTGCCCGGTCAGAAAACCTTACTCCGACGGCTATGAGCAGGTCGCATTCCGAAACGGCGACATTGGTGGTCTTGGACCCGTGCATGCCAATCATGCCGGTGAACAGGCTATGCTCCGAAGGGAAGCATCCCGTTCCCATCAGCGATGTGGAAACGGGCGCATTCACTGCTTCTGCAAACATCATCAGCTCCCGTGACGCATTGGAGGCGACAATGCCGCCGCCGGCGTAGAGAAAGGGCTTCCTGCTGCAGTTGATCAAATCTGCCGCCTTTTCAAGATCCGCCGTGTGTATCATGGATGTGACAGGTTCGACATGCACTTTTTCTGCCGGTATGTACCGCACCATCTGGGCAGTGATATCTTTCGGAATGTCAATGAGCACAGGACCGGGGCGGCCTTCCTGCGCAATGCGGAACGCCTCGCGCACGGTGCCGGCCAGCTGTTCCACGTCCTTTACAATGTAATTGTGCTTAGTCACGGGCATGGTGATGCCCTGTATGTCCACTTCCTGAAAGCTGTCGCGGCCAAGCAGGCCCATCGAGACATTCCCGGTGATGGCCACCATCGGGATGGAATCCATGTAGGCCGTCGCTATCCCCGTCACAAGGTTAGTGGCTCCCGGTCCGGACGTGGCAAGGCAGACGCCCACCCTGCCCGTTGCACGCGCATATCCGTCCGCAGCGTGTGACGCGCCCTGTTCGTGGGATGTCAGGATATGGCGTATCTGACCCCGGTATTTGTGCAGTGCGTCATAAATGTTCAGGACCGCCCCTCCGGGAAAACCGAAGATGACATCGACTCCTTGTTCGACAAGGCATTGAATCAACAGTTCTGCTCCAGTCATTTTCATGCTTCCTCCTCTGTTCGGGTAACGGTACTGCCAATGCAGGGAGAAATTGCGTTCATGCCGCACTCCGGGGTCACCCGCACTCCCTGTCACTCACTGTCACTCCAGGATCACGCCGCACTAACTGTCACTCCAGGATCGCACCACGATTTGCGGATGTCACGAGCTTCGCGTAACGGGCCAGATACCCTGTCGTAATCCTGGGCACAGGGGCGGCCCATCCTTTTCGGCGCTCTGTGAATTCTTCTTCGGTGACATTCACCGAAATCGTGCAGGCTTCCATGTCGATGGCAATCAGGTCTCCGTCGCGTACGAATGCGATGGGGCCTCCGGCAGCAGCTTCGGGCGATACGTGTCCGATGCAGGCACCGCGGGTGGCGCCGCTGAAACGGCCGTCCGTTATGAGTGCGACATCCATGTCCATGCCCATGCCGGCCAGGACTGAGGTGGGCATCAGCATTTCCCGCATGCCCGGCCCGCCCTTGGGGCCTTCGTAACGTATCACCAGCACTTCGCCTTTCTGTACTTTTCCGGCAAAGATGGCTTCGATGGCCGCGTCTTCCGAATCGAACACACGGGCCGCGCCGGTGAACTGCTGCATGGATTTGTCCACGGCCGAACGCTTCACCACGCATGCATCGGGTGCCAGGTTTCCCTTGAGGACAGCGATGCCGCCGGTGGCACTATACGGGTTGTCTATCGGATGGATGACTTTCGGATTCCTGTTCACCGCACCTGCGATGTTTTCACCTACCGTTTTTCCAGTGACCGTCGGCAAGTCAAGATGCAGCAGGTTCTTCCTGGAAAGCTCCTTCATGACCGCCTGCACGCCGCCCGCCGCGTGAAGATCCTCGATGTGGTGCGGGCCCGCGGGCGCAAGCTTGCAGAGGTTCGGGGTTTTGGAGCTGATTGCGTTCGCCCATTCCAGGTCAAATGAAACGCCGGCTTCGTGCGCGATGGCTGGCAGGTGCAGCATGCTGTTCGTGCTGCAGCCAAGGGCCATGTCCACGGTAAGCGCATTTTCAAAGGCCTCCCGCGTCATGATGTCCTTCGGGCGCACATTATTTGCGAGTGCTTCCATGACTTTCACGCCGGCCGTCTTGGCGAGGCGTATACGTTCCGCCATCACGGCCAGGATGGTGCCGTTGCCGGGAAGGCCGATGCCCAGCGCTTCCGTAAGGCAGTTCATGCTGTTCGCGGTAAACATGCCGGAACATGAACCGCAGCCGGGACACGCCGCGTTTTCATATTCCGCCAGTTCATCCTCGCCCATCTTCCCGGCCTTTACGGACCCGACCGCTTCAAAGACGTTTGTCAGGCTGACGAACCGTTCGCCCATCTTGCCGGCCATCATCGCGCCGCCGGAAACAACTACTGTGGGAATATTCACGCGTGCGGCCGCCATGAGCATGCCGGGCACGATCTTGTCGCAGTTGGGCACCATGACCATGGCATCGAGGCAATGCGCCAGCGCGACCGATTCCGTGGAATCGGCTACCAGTTCGCGTGATGCGAGTGAATAATGCATTCCGCTGTGCCCCATCGCGATGCCGTCGCAGACGCCGATGGCCGGGAATTCGACCGGGGTGCCGCCGGCCATGCGGATGCCGGCCTTGACGGCGTCAACGATCGTGCGCAGGTGTATGTGCCCGGGTATCAGCTCGTTGAATGAATTGACCACCCCGACCAGGGGGCGGGAAATTTCCTCATCCGTCATGCCCATGGCCTTGAGGAGGGAACGGTGCGGCGCACGTTCAACGCCCTGCTTTATCTGGCTGCTGTTCATGTCTGTTCTCCTTTCGGGCAGATGCCTGTCTGAACAAATACTGCGAAGTCATGCAATCCATTGCATGAGCCCGCATAGTACCCCCAGAATCATCCTTCCCATTTCCAGCGTGCCGACGCCCTTCATGCCGGGGCTCATGATGTCGGCCGTGCGGAATCCCTCTTCGAGCACCTTTGTGACTGCTGTTTCGACAGCGGCCGCTTCCGTTTCCAGGCCGAGGGAATAACGGAACATCATGGCCGCGGAAAGGATGGTGGCGATCGGATTGGCCTTGTCCTGTCCGGCAATGTCAGGGGCAGACCCGTGGATGGGTTCGTACATCCCGCGGCTTGTCGCCCCGAGGCTGGCTGACGGCAGCATGCCGATGGAGCCGGTGATCATGCTCGCCTCGTCTGAAAGAATGTCGCCGAACATGTTGGTGGTCACGATCACGTCGAATTGTTTCGGGTTTCGCACCAGCTGCATCGCGGCGTTGTCGACATACATATGGGAAAGGGCCACCTCCGGGTATTCCATTGCCACTTTCAGCACCACTTCGCGCCATAGCCGCGAACTCTCGAGAATATTCGCCTTGTCCACACTGCATACCTTCCTGCCGCGCTTCATTGCGATGTCGAATGCGACCCGCGCAATCCGCTCCACCTCACCCACGCTGTAGGCCTCCGTGTCATAGGCTTCTTCCCCATACCCGTTCGCATTCATGCGGCGGCCGCGGTCTCCGAAATACATGCCGCCCGTAAGCTCGCGAACCACGCAGATGTCGATGCCGCCTTCAACGAGATCGGGACGGAGAGGGCAGGCCGATTTCAATGCCGGGTACAGGACGGCGGGCCGGATGTTCGCATAGAGCCCAAGTTCTTCGCGCAGGCCGAGAAGGGCGCGTTCCGGCCGCTGGTGTCCGGGCAGGACGTCCCACTTCCAGCCGCCAACGGCACCAAGGAGAACTGAATCACTGGCTTTGCAGGCTTTCAGCGTTTCCTTCGGAAGCGGTGTCCCCATTGCGTCTATGGCACAGCCGCCGGCCAGCGTGTCTGTGAACACGAACCGGTGCCCATATAGAATCCCTATTTTCTCCATCACTTTCACGGCCTCGCCGACTACCTCCGGACCGATTCCATCTCCCCGGATAAGCGCGATATTGAAATTCATCTTCAAGTCCTCCCTCTGCTGATGCGCATATGACCGTATCCGTCCAATTCGATTTTCAGGCATGCACATATCCTTCAGTGCCGATGTACAGACAAGCCGCATCCGTCAAAACCGGCTCACAGGTAGACCTTCATCTTTTTTTCAAGCTCCTTGAGAAGCATGTATTCGATGGAATCGACCAGGGCGATCCAAGAGGCTTCGATGATGTCCGTGGAAACGCCGACGGTTGTCCAGATGCTCTCGCCGTCCGTGGATTCAATCAGGACACGGACTTTCGCGGCGCTGGCCGACCGCGTGTCGAGTACGCGGACCTTGTAATCCGTCAGGTGCACTTTCCCCAATTCCGGATAAAATGTCATGAGGACCTTCCTCAGCGCCCTGTCGAGTGCATGGACCGGTCCATCGCCTTCCGCGGCGGAAATCTCGGAAGTGCCGTCCACTTTCACCTTGATGATGGCTGAAGAACTGTATGCGCCATAAGAGGGCTGTTCGCCGAGGACCTTGAAATGCTCCAGTTCGAAAAAAGGCTTGTATTTCCCGAGCTGCTTCCGGATGATCAGTTCAAAAGTGCTCTCTGCCCCTTCAAACTGGTAACCCATGTGCTCAAGTTCCTTCAGCTTCTTCATGATCGCTTCGGTTTCGGGGGAGTTCTTGTCGAGATGCGGCGCAACCTGGCGGATTTTTTCCAGAATGGTGTTGCGGCCGCTGACTTCCGACATGAGGAAGTGCCGTTCGTTCCCGACGGATTCGGGAGAAACATGCTCGAATGAGCGTGAAACCTTCGTGACGCCGTCTATGTGCATGCCGCCCTTGTGCGAGAAGGCACTGTGGCCGACATATGGATCGCGCTCATTCAGGGAGATGTTTGAGATTTCGGCGATGCGGCGTGCGGTGACAGTCAGGTTTTTCATATTTTCAGCCGGAATGCATTCATACCCGCGCTTGAGCTGCAGGTTGGCGATGATGGTGCTTAGGTTCGCGTTGCCGCAGCGTTCCCCGAAACCGATGTACGTACCCTGGACATGGGATGCGCCGGCTTCTATGGCCATGACGGAATTCGCAACGGCCATTCCCGCGTCGTTATGGCAATGGATGCCGACTTCCAGTCCGTGCGCATCAATGACCCTCCGCACCGCGTCGCTGATTTCATCCGGAAAAGCGCCTCCGTTCGTGTCGCAGAGCACCAGCGCGGCCGCACCGCCATCCACTGCGGCCTGCAGGGTTTTCATCGCATAGTCCGGATTGGCCTTGTAGCCGTCAAAGAAATGTTCCGCGTCATATATGGCTTCCTTTCCCTTCTGGTGAAAAAAGGAAATTGTGTCCCGAATCATCGACAGGTTTTCATCAAGCGTGGTCTTGATGATGTCCGTGACATGGAAATCCCAGCTTTTCCCGAAGATGACCACTGTGGGTGTTTCAGCGGCCAGAAGGGATTTCACGTTCGCATCGTCCTCCACCCTCATGTCCCGGCGGCGTGTGCTGCCGAAAGCAGCCAGGCGGGCAGACTGCAGGATCACCTTTTTCGCGCGCTCGAAAAACTCCAGGTCTTTCGGATTCGAACCGGGATTCCCGGCTTCGATGTAATCGACACCCAGCAGGTCGAGTGCCTTGAGGATTTTCAGCTTGTCTTCAACGGAAAAGGAGATTCCTTCCGCCTGCGCCCCATCACGGAGCGTCGAATCAAAAACATGGATTTTGCGCTGCATTTTCCGATCTCCTTTCCCGTTCGATCCGTTGACCGATGAAAAAGCCAAGCCTGCCTGCTTCCGATCGGCAGGCGGGAACGCCATCACCAGGCTGCTGCCGATTTACTTTTGAAAATGCGATGTCTGTCCGCTCCCGGTCAGCCGCGACAATGCCGCCCGGTGGTCTGGAAACATGGGGGCTTGCGCCCCCATGCGTTTTCCGGCATGTCGTACCCCTTATTTCTTCAGCCAGCTCATCATCTTGCGGAGTTCCTTGCCGACCACTTCGATC
>CAZFWQ010000044.1:0-15124 GCA_964522755.1 uncultured Oscillospiraceae bacterium
GAACGGTGAAATCCTGCAGGATTGAGTATTGAATGAAGGTGATGTTCCCGGAAACGGGGACTGATTCTCAGAATACAAGGAGGTACCCCATGTCCATGTTTTGTTTCCAATGTGAACAGGCTGTAACCGGAAAAGGCTGCACAAAGATCGGCGTCTGCGGCAAGCAGGCAGAGACCTCGAACATCCAGGATACGCTCACAGGCGCCCTTGTGGGGCTTGCCCGGGCAACAGACGGAAAGGTTCGCTCGAAGGCGGCCGATCTGCTGATGATGGAAGGCCTTTTCTCCACCGTCACCAATGTCAGCTTCGACGATGCCGCCCTGCGTGAACTGACGGAGCGCATCCGGGCGGAGAAGACCAACTACCTCGCAGGCTGCAGTGATTGTTTCGCCTGCGGCAGCACCCCCGCGGACATGCCGGGTGAAGACCTGTTCAAAGGCGACGAAGACATTGTCTCCCTCCGTTCGCTGCTGCTGCTCGGACTGCGCGGCATGGCCGCTTATGCCTATCACGCGCATCAACTCGGCAAGGATGACCCCGATGTCACGGGATGGCTGTTCAAGGGCATGAAGGCCGTCGGCGACGACCATGAGGTCCCGCAATGGCTGGACCTGCTGATGGAGTTCGGCAACATCAACCTCAAGTGCATGGGATTGCTGGATGAAGCCAACACGGAGGCATATGGTACGCCTGTTCCCGCCACCGTGACCATGACTGTGGAAAAAGGCCCGTTCATCGTCATCTCAGGCCATGACCTGCTTGATCTGAAACAGCTCCTCGACCAGACAGAAGGCAAAGACGTCAATGTCTACACGCATGGCGAGATGCTGCCTGCCCACGGTTATCCCGGATTGAAGAAATATCCCCAGCTGAAAGGCAACTTCGGCACCGCATGGCAAAATCAGCAGAAAGAATTCGACGGCGTTCCCGCGGCCTTCCTTTTCACGACAAATTGCCTGATGACCCCGAAGGCTTCCTACAAGGACCGCGTCTACACAACAGCGGTCGTTGGCTTCCCGGGCCTTGTTCATATTCCCGAGACGGATGGCCTCAAGGACTTCAGCCCTGTCATCGCAAAGGCGATCGAGCTTGGCGGCTGGCCGGATGACAGGACATTTACCGGCATCAACGGCGGGTCGGTCCTCACCACGGGTTTTGGCCACGGCACGGTCCTCGGCGTGGCCGACAAGGTCATCAATGCGGTGAAAACCGGTGCCATCAGTCACTTCTTCCTGGTCGGAGGCTGCGATGGCGCAAAGCCGGGCCGCAACTATTATACCGACTTTGTGGCAAAGAGCCCGAAGGACTCCGTCATCCTCACACTCGCCTGCGGCAAATTCCGCTTCAACGATCTGGATCTCGGCACCATCGGCGGTCTTCCCCGCATCATGGACATGGGACAATGCAATGATTCCTATTCCGCCATCAAGGTGGCTGTCGCGCTGGCCGATGCATTCGGGTGCGGCGTGAACGAACTGCCGTTGTCCATCATCCTGTCGTGGTACGAACAGAAAGCCGTCTGCGTGCTTCTGACCCTTTTGGCCCTCGGAATAAAGAACATCTTCATCGGTCCGACTTTGCCCTTGTTCGTCTCCCCCGCCGTCCTGAACGTGCTGGTCGAAAAATGGAACCTGACGCCAATCAGCACGCCGGAGGCCGATCTCAAGAAGATTCTGGGATAGGCAGGTCGTGTTCGGAACTTCACGGGCAGCAAAGAGGGCTGTCTCTCAATCTTTTCATGATTGAGAGACAGCCCTTTGATATTTTTTACAGGAATCATACTGCAGCAGCAGGCTATATCAATTTCGATTTTTTAAGGAGCCTTTGTATCATGGCCGCGGCTTCCGCCCTGGTAATGCCATTCTTTGCACCAATTACGCCGTTTCCCTTTCCAATCACAATCCCGGCCCCGATACATTCGGCCATGTGTCCCCTCGCCCAGTCAGCGGCTTCATCAGAATCCCGGAATACGTCCAGCATCTGTTTTTCAACATCCGGCGTCAGTTCAGCCTTAAGCCCGGTAACAGCCCTTGCTTTTGCAATGATGCTCATTGCCTGCTCCCGACTCGTTGCATCATCAGGACCAAACATCCCATTGCCGTAACCTGAGATGATTCCGTATTCATGGGCAATCGATACCGCATCATAACAAGATGCGTTCTCTTTCACATCCGCAAACACGCCTGTTCCGGTTCCCGGCCGCAAAAGGCCCAATCCCCTCACCACGCTGTCCACGAATTCAGCCCTTGACATGCCGCTGTCCGGCTCGAACCTGTTCTCGCCGACTCCGCCGATGACAAGCCTTGAACTCATGTCATTGACGGAATCCCTTGCCCAGTGTGTTTCAACATCCGCATAGGCCCTGGGATTCCAGATGACGGAGTAGGCACTGTTTGTCAGGCTGTTGATCTTCGCGTAGTATTTGCCGTCAATGGCCGTGATGACAGTAGGCACGTGGGAGAAGGTGCCGTCGCCGTTCAGGATGATGCCGGTTGTAATCCTGTCCGGGTCCATGCCTTGAGGGATTGACACAAGCCGTTCCACATAACCTTTGAATTGAATCACTTCAACGATCAGATTCCCACTTTTGCAGACAATCTCAAATTCAACAGGTTCAGCCACTATCTGGAAGCCGTTCCTGGTCGCCGCTTCCTCTGCAATCCTTGTCGTTTCAGCAGAAGGCTTGGAAATCACAACGCTGACAATGATATCCTTCAACGCGATTCCATTTCCCATCTGCGCTGACACGCTGTCGATATTGATCTGCGATGCGGGCAGAATGTATATCGCATTGCCGTTTCTCACCTCCAGGACGGCTTCCTTCATTTCCATATTCTTGACTGTCTGGCCGTTCAGCTGTCCAACGACAATATCTGCGACATGTCTGAACAAGAGGGTCACAACAGCATGATTTCCTTCCTTTTCAAGCTTTTCAGCCACTTTTTCATCATCAACCGCAACCGTCGTTTTTATCTTGTCACCGACTGCCAGTGTTGTTGACGCAGCGGCAGTTTCCGCCTTGCCGTTCACAAGAATTTCAACCCCCGGCTCGATGGGCCTTGCGGTAGGCGCCGGTTTGGGGATGGCCTCAGCCTCAGCACGTGTCACTGTGACCGTGTAAGTTTTTTGTGTGGTCCCGTCCTGGGCGGTGACTACCACCGTAATGACATTCGCCCCCACATCCAGGCTGATGGCGGCACTTGGCTGGCCGCTGGCTGTCGCATGCCCATTCACGGCAATCGTTGCATTGGCTTCTTCCCTGGTGGGTGTTGCCGTGATGCTTGTCACGCCATACGCCACACTCGCCGCGTAGTTGACGGTTCCCGCTGCAAATCCGGGGTTCGGTGTTCCGCCCGAAAGGGCCAGGCCAAACAGATTCGCATTGCTGCTTTTCCATATCGCATATAATGTTGTGTCTGCGGAAATGCCCAAGGCATTTCCGGCGGCATAGGCCGTTCCCGTACCTGCGGCATTCGAATTCCAACCTGAAAACACATATCCGTCCCTGGCAAGGGTACCCGTATTTCCCAACACGGTTGCCGATGCACTCGCTTGATACTCTCCGGAATCTATGGGAACAGCGCCGCCGGTATTCCCATTGCCGTCATATGTCACATGATACGCGGAATTCGCCGCGGTGCTGATGGCCACCGCATAATACTTGACTGTGACGGCATCCTGCGCCGTTACTCTTATGTAAGCCGACGTGGTGTTTCCTCCCCCTGCCAGGGCCAGAGTAGCCGCTCCAAGTATTTCAGTCGAAAATGCCGCATCCGAGTACAGGCCGTATGTTGCATTGTCTGCAACAGTGATGCCTGCTCTTGACAAAGCTGATGTGCCGACGGGCACCGTCACTTCCCATGCGATGGCGTGGGCCGCATCTGCTCCGGTCTGGGCCCCCGGCGTTCCATCCGACAGCGTTGCGACGCCGGTCAGGCTGGCATTCGGCGAAGCCTGCTCCATGGGATTGTTCTCGGCGCTGACGCTCGTTATGGGGCCATCCCAGATCTTGATGGAATAAACCTTGCCGCCGGTGGTAGCTTCCCCGCTTGTAATGGTATCATCATAAAAGAAGCCAAATCTCGGTTTCCCATCGACGACTGAAGGAATTGCCTGGCCGCCGGAATCACTTACCTCGATTTCCTTCACAAGCGCGCCGTTCTTGATGATATAGGCCGTGAAAGATCCGGCGGTGGAACGGGTCGCGATAATGTCGACAATCTGGTTGCTTTCAGTCAGCGTGGTTCCCTGATTCTGGTGATTGTAAAAACGCAGATATCCTCCGCTGTAAAAGTAGAATCCCGTGTCTGCCGCCAGGTTCTTGTAGTCGATGATTTTTATCCAGCCAGGGCCTGTATCTTTATAGGAAAATCGTACCCCGATGGAGTAGTTGGCACTGATGTCATTGTTCAGATCAATTTTGAAGCCTCCCCCTCGTGACTGGTCGGAGGTCCACTCCCAGTAGCTTTTGTCTTCCACGTCATTGTTGACGCCATATGCGGATGTTTTGTTGTTGTGATTGAAGCCGTCGTTGACAGATGTGAATGCTGTCAATGCCGAGCCATTCATCTCATCATTCAAATTGCCGTTGAATTCATAATAGGCAACCAGTACCGGCGTCCTGTTGACTGTGACGGCGTAATGCCTGACGACCGTCGCGTCCTGCGAAGTGACCTTGACATAGGCAACCGTATCTCCGACGCCCAGCGGCAGCGTGACTGCCCCGGCAATCTCCGTGGTGAACGCCGCATTGGAATAAAGGAGAAAGGTCGCATCAGTGGCAACGGAGACATCCGCTCTGCCCAACGCCGTTTTGGCATTGGCCAGCGACAGTTCCCATGTGATGGCGTTGCCGGCATCGGCTCCGGTCTGCGCTCCCGGCGTCTTGTCAGTCTGCGACGCCACACTGACAAGACCGGCATTGCTGCTTCCGTTCGCGCCCGCTTGAACGGGAGACAAGCTGATCAGCATAGCCAAGGCAATGATGACTGTGAAAAACTTTATGAAGTATTTTCCACGCATGATTATCCACCCCTTTGTCCAATACCCGGATTAACCTTGATTATATCATAACCGCTGGGAGAATGATCGCTGTGATAATCTCATGAAATGCAGGGTTGCGGCATCCCCGGGTTTGGCCTACACTGATAAAAGACATGTTTCCATTTTGAAGACTCAAAAATGACCATGAGCATGCAACGCGACATATTTATCGCAAACAAGATTTCATCCCGCCCTCGGAGGTTGATCATGACCCTAAAGGAAGCATTGGATCTGATAAGGCCCTTGGACCGCGAAGCGGAGAAGGCTGCGCTTTCACGCCAGGATTCGCTCATCAAACCGCTTGGAAGCCTCGGAAAACTGGAGGATATTGCCATCCGGGTTGCCGGAATCACAGGCGAGGTATACAAGCGGCTGCCGAAAAAATGCATCGTGGTGATGTGCGCCGACAACGGCGTGTGCGAGGAAGGCGTCAGTGCCTGCCCGCAGAGCGTCACGCGCACGCAGGCCGTGAATTTCACGCTTGGCCGCTCGGGCATAAACGTGCTGAGCCGCCAGGCCGGTTCGGAACTGCGCATCGTGGATATCGGCATTGCCGACAACCTCGCGTTTCCAGGAATCATGAACCGGAAAATCGCGGCGGGGACGCGCAACATGTCCCGGGAACCGGCCATGAGCCGTGAACAGGCCGTCCGGGCGCTGGAAACCGGCATTCAAATCGTGGAAAAGCTTGCCTCGGAGGGCTTCGACCTTGTTGGAACAGGTGAAATGGGCATCGGAAACACAAGCACCGCAAGCGCCATCCTAATGTGCTTCACAGGCTTGCCAGCCGAAACCGTGGTTGGCCGGGGCGCAGGCTTGACAATGGAATCCCACCGCAGCAAAATGCGGGTGATTGAGCGTTCCCTGTCTGTAAACAGGCCAGACCCTTCCGACCCGCTGGATGTGCTTTCCAAGGTCGGGGGGTTCGACATTGCCGGCATGGCCGGATGCTTCATTGCCTGCGCCGCACTGCGCATCCCCGTCGTCGTCGATGGATTCATTTCGGCTGTGGCCGCCCTTCTTGCGTGCCGCATGCATCCTGGTGTGAAGGATTTCCTGATTCCGTCCCATGCTTCAGCGGAACCCGGATACATGCACGCCATGGACGCAATGGGACTTTCCCCCTCGCTGCTCCTTGACATGAGGCTGGGCGAAGGTACCGGCTGCGCGCTGATGTTTCCTGTGATCGATGCGGCCCTTGCGATAGCCTGCGAAATGTACACGTTCGAAGAGGGAGACATCGTGAATGACTTCATGGTGGATATCCGCCCCCCCTCAAGAAAAGCGGAGGACTGACGCGCATGGGAAAGATCATCCTCATCACCGGAGGGGCCCGTTCCGGAAAAAGCACCTATGCTGAAAAAAGGGCACGCGGGCTCGAATCGGAAAAAGGACAGGAAGCCGGCATCCTGTATGTCGCCACATGCGTCGCAGACGACGAGGAGATGAAGGACCGGGTACAGCGGCACCGTACCCGCAGACCGGCAGGATGGACAACGCTCGAAGCCCCGGAAAAGGCAGGGATGCGCATCCTGGAGACAGCCGGTTCCGTGCCCGGCCTTGCGGGTGTTCTGCTGGACTGCGTGACACTGCTGGTTTCCCAGTGCATGACGCAATGCCTGACCGACTGGGAGGCCATCTCCCCGACAGAGGCCGACCTGGTCGAATCTGCCGTGAAAGCTGAAGTGGACGGGCTGATCGAAGCGGCTGCCCGCCTGCCGTGTCCCCTTATCCTCGTAACGAACGAAACCGGCATGAGCCTGGTTCCCGAGTACGCCTCCGGCCGCCTGTTCCGGGATGCGGCAGGCCGCGCGAACCAATATCTGGCGGCGGCAGCCGATGAAGTGATACTTTGCATCAGCGGCATTCCCGTGCGCATCAAGCCCGGACATCCAGAATGAGGAAGCATGACATGAAATGGATTCAACGTCATCTGAACAGAGTGCTGGCCACATTGCGGTTTTTCACGCGCATCCCCATCCCCGGCGGCGGCGCGATGCCGGACGAGGAATTCGGCAAGTCTCTCGCCTATGCACCCCTCGCAGGCTTACTCGTCGGCGTCTGGACAGCGGGCTGGGATTACGGACTGCGGCTGGTCCTTCCGGCAGGGCCGGCAGCCGTGCTGACCCTGCTCGCCTACGTCGGCATGACCGGCGGCCTGCATCTCGACGGACTGGGCGACACTTTCGACGGAATTCTGTCAGGCCGTTCCCGCGACCGGATGCTTGCCATCATGAAAGACAGCCGCGTGGGATCCTTCGGCGTCCTGGCCGTCTGGTTCGCCCTTGCCATGAACACCGTGTCCATTGCCGCGCTTCCGGGAACCGCGCGTTTCGCGGCATTGTGCCTGTGGCCGGTTCTTGGCCGGCTGGCTTCCGTGACGGGTGCGTCCCTCTACGAATACGTACGTCCTGAAGGCGGTCTTGGCAAAACATTCGTCGAATTCTGCGGAAAGCGCGAACTCGTCATTGGTGCCTGCATCACCTTGCTTGCGGCCGGACTCCTGCTGGGCTGGCGCGGCCTTGTGTGGACGGCCGCGGACTTTGCAGTCACCCTGCTGCTTCTCGCCTGGATGACGAAACCGCTGGGCGGCATCACGGGTGACGTGATGGGCGCTGCCTGCGAAGGCACACAGGTTTTCGCCCTGCCCTTATGGCTGATTCTATGCAGTTTCACATAACCTTCCGCCGGGCAGGCTGGTTTATTCAGACTTCTGCCGAGTTGCTGTTTCGACCTGATCGCCGCCGGGCAGGCTTCTGTAAAGTGTCCGCAGTCCGGTTCATCCCGGCGGCCGCCGGCAGGCTCCTGAAATGACATGACCAAAGGAAAGGGCGCATGATGAGGAAAATCTGGATTATCCGGCACGGACAGACAGACCTGAACGCATCCGGTGTCTTTTTCGGGACAACGGACGTTTCCCTGAATGAAACCGGGCGGGAACAAGCCATGCTCCTTCATGGCCGAATGCCTGAGACAGGCTTCGACCTGCTTTTTTCCAGCCCTTTGGAACGAGCCGTGCAGACAGCGCGGATCGCATTGCCGGAGGGGATGTTCCTGCAGGAATCCGCGCTTGCCGAACGCGCGCTCGGCAGTTGGGAGTCCTTGTCCCTTGATGAAATCCGAAGACGGGATGAGGATGACTGGGATGCGTGGCAGGCAGACTGGATGGGGTTTCACCCGCCGGGCGGTGAGTCTTACACGGAACTGTGGCTGCGCGTCACTGCTTTTCTGGACGCATTGCTCGCCAGGCCGGACTGGAACCGGGTACTTCTGGTTTCACATGCCGGTCCCATCCGCTGCCTGCTGGCCCACGGCCTTCAGTTGCCGATGGATGCCGTCTGGCGCTTTTCACCGGACAACGCATGCCTGTCCTGCCTCACTTTCAATCGTGAAGGGTACGGCTGGCTGTCGGCCATGAACACATAATCGGATGCCTTTGCCACTCTGTGCATGCACAGCTATTTCAGACCGAAAGGAACCTGCGATGCGTATCCGGAGGCGTCCTGCCCAGGCATGGCACGGATGTCTTCTTATCAGGAGGCGCCGGCGTTCCGGAGAAAAATATTTTTTCAGGTATAATGTCGAATCATTTACATAATATTATTACATACTATATTTGTTATATATTGTTATTCTAGTAATATATCATGTGTAAAATCTTTGAAACAGTCTGTTATTAAGCTTTTCAGTTGTGTTGATATATATTTGTAAAATATTTCATATCATCCTGAACACGTAAAGAATGTATTACCAAATGAAAGAATTTTATACGCAACCCCTTTTGCATCAAGGATTTCACGCATTCCGCATGAGTGTCCCGGTGCTTTGACTCAGTACTTTTTGGTATGTTACAATCAACCTGTCCGTCCATTTGAGGGTCCATATCGCTTTATAAGAAAACAAGAAGAAAACATGCATGATCCGTTTCAAAAAAACATAGATGAGGGGTGCTGCGTCATGGCGAAAATGAAAATCACCGAGGCATTGAAAAATGGAAGAGTCCTGTTTTCCGATGGAGCCTGGGGAACCTTTCTCTACAAAAAGGGCATGAAGCCGGGTGAATGCCCGGAACTCTGGTGCGTCAACCGGTTTGACGATGTCGTCGACATCGCCAGGAGCTACATTGATGCGGGTGCCGACATGGTCGAGACGAACAGTTTCGGCGGAACCAGCTGCAAGCTGCACGGATTCGGGCTTGAAGCCCGGACAACGGAATTGAACGTCGCAGCGGCGAAAGCTTCGCGAGCGGCTGCGGGAGATGACAAATGGGTCATCGCTTCCATCGGCCCCACGGGGAAGATGCTCGTGACCGAGGATATCACGGAAGAGGAGCTTTACGAAGCATTCAAGGAACAAGCCATCGCTCTTGAACAGGGCGGGGCCGACGCGCTTTGCATAGAGACCATGAGCGATAAGGACGAAGCCGTCATTGCCGTTCGCGCGGCAAAGGAAAACACCAAATGCGAAGTCATCTGCACCTTCACTTTCGAGCGGACGGTCAGGGGAGATTACCGGACCATGATGGGATTGTCCCCCACGAATGCCGCGCTGGCCATGATCGAGGCAGGTGCGGACGTCATCGGGACGAACTGCGGGAACGGCATGGAACGCATGATTGAGATCGTGAAGGAAATGCGTGCGGCCGCGCCGGACATGCCGATACTGGTGCACGCCAACGCCGGACTTCCCCAGAACATAGACGGCAAGGACGTTTTCCCGGAGACGCCAGAAATGATGGCCGGATACGTCAAGGGCCTCATCTCTGCCGGAGCCAACATCATCGGCGGCTGCTGCGGCACCACTCCCGCCCACATCAAGGCCATCAAGGAAGCAGGCCAGGCAAGCTGAGCGGGTCTGAAGCCGAATCATGAATTGAAGCCAATTGCATGATTGTCAAAGTGAACTCAGTAAGCAGAATCATCAGCAGCCACGCAATGAACTCAAACCAACCCATTGAAAAGGAGAATGCACCATGAAAACCGGATTTCTCTCCACTGCCATAGGCAGCATGCCCTTTGAAAAGCCGGAACATGCCGTCGAGGTATCCCTTCGCACACTCGGCGCGCCCATCTGGCCCCAGCTCCCCCGTCTGGGACTGACCGAACAAATGGAAATCCAATACAGTGAAGGCATCCCTTGCGGGATTGTGGACCATGAAAAGAACCGCATGTATTTTGACACGGCAAAAGACTATTCCGAGGAATTTGCCAATTTCTATGAAACCTACATGGCTGCCATGGACCCTGACGAAGGAACCGGAGACTGTTCCGCCATGGCCATCAGCGCGGAGTATTCAATGGGTATTCCAGCGATGGAAGCCGCATTGAAGGCGTCCGGGAAAAAACTTCCCTTTCTCAAGGTTCAGACAACCGGTCCCTGCAGCTTCGCACTGACGGTGGTGGACGAGAACAAGCGCGCCATCTATTACAATGATGAATTCCGCGATGTCATCGTCAAGGGCCTGGCGATGAAATGCCGCTGGCAGATTCAAAAGTTCAAGCCCTATGCGGACAATATCATCTGTTTCATTGATGAACCCATCCTGTCCGCTTTCGGAAGTTCCACCTATGTTTCAGTCAAGCGCGAAGACGTGGTATCGATTATCAGCGAAGTAATCGAAGCCGTCCACGCCGACAACGGCATCGCGGGCATTCACTGCTGCGGCAATACCGAGTGGAGCATCCTGATTGACGCCGGCGTCGACATTGTCAACTTCGATGCATTCGGTTATGGCGAAACCATTTCCATGTACGCCGACAGTGTGAAGACGCACCTTGAACGGGGCGGCATGCTGGCCTGGGGCGTTGTGCCCACTTCGAAAGCCATTCGGGACATGACTGTGGACGCACTGGAAGCCCAGTTGGAAAAAGTCATGGACTTGCTGGCATCCAAGGGCATCTCCAAGAAGCTGATCATGGATCAGGCAATCCTTTCGCCCTCCTGCGGCACAGGCTCCATGGATGCCGCGGACGCGGAGAAGGTGTTTGAACTCACGGCCGCCATTTCAAAGAGAATGAAGGAAAAGTACGGGTATGCCGTATAGCATGTCACGGTCTGCATCGGTACAAATGCCGACATGAAAGAGAAAAGCAGGTAATGACACCATGAAAATTGCCGTTTCGGGAAAAGGCGGGGTTGGTAAGTCCACGATTGCAGCAGCACTCGCTTTGACGTATGCAAGGAAAGGCGCCAGGGTTCTCGCCCTGGATGCCGATCCGGACTATAACCTGGCGGCCGCGCTGGGCTTCACGCGTGAAGAGCAGTCGGCCATCATCCCCATTTCAAGGCAGATTGCCCTGATAGAGGAGCGAACCGGCGCCACCGTCAGCCAGTACGGGCAGGTTTTCAAGATAAACCCTGAAGTCTCTGATGTGTCGGACAAGTACGCCACATCACGCAATGGCGTGTCGCTGCTGGTTCTCGGCGCCGTGAAATCCGGCGGCGGCGGGTGCGCCTGTCCGGAAAACACATTCGTCAAGGCCCTGGTCACGAGCCTCGTCCTGTTTCAGAACGAGACCCTCATCATGGACATGGAAGCCGGCATCGAGCATTTGGGGCGCGGCACCGCGAAGGGCGTCGACGTGCTCATTGTCGTGGTAGAACCGGGACAGCGGTCCATCGACTGCGCCGCCACGATTCTCAGGATGGCACGTGAAATCGGCCTGAAACGGGTGCTGCTCATCGGCAACAAGTCTACCGGCGCGGCGGATGAGGCATTCATCCGAAACGCCTTGCCGGGACAGGAATTCCTTGCCGTCCTCCCCTATTCGGAGGCTGTCAGGAGTGCCGACAGAGATGGCATTACGGCGCTGGACGCCCCGGGAACCGGACTGCAGGAAGTGTTCGACAAAATCATCGCCAAGATAGAGGAAAACGCAAAATGAGCTTGTCATTTGCCATTACCGGAAAAGGTGGGGTCGGCAAAACCACCGTATCCAGCCTGATAGTGAGACAATTGGTCGCAAACGGCCTGAAACCGGTCCTCGCCATCGACGCCGATCCGAACAGCTGCCTCGACGCGGCGCTTGGCATCAAGGCCGTCACGACGGTGGGCCGTGCCCGTGAGGAAGTCCGGCAGGAAGCCCAGGCCGGAACCGTCACCGGCATTTCCAAACAGGAAATGCTCCAGTTGAAAATCTCGGAAAGCCTTGTGGAATCTGCCGGTTTCGACCTCATTTCCATGGGCAGGCCGGAAGGCGCCGGGTGCTACTGCTATGCGAACAACATTCTGAAATCCATCATCACCCAGATTTCCGGACAGTATCCCTTTCTGGTGCTGGACAATGAAGCGGGCCTGGAAAACCTTTCCCGCAGAATCATGCAGCAGGTCGACGTGCTGGTCATCGTTTCCGATGCGTCCAATGCGGGTCTCCAGACGGTTGTGCGCCTGCACGGCCTGGCCGATGAAATGGAGATCAGGTACAAAAAACTCGTCATCATCGTGAACCGGCTTCGTACCGATACGCTGCCAGGCAGGATCGATGAGATCAAGGCGGCCACGGGTGCCGAACTGGTCATCGGACTGCCGGACGATTTGGAAGTAGCTTCCTTTTCAGAAAACAACAAGAGTTTTCTAAATCTGTCGGATGACAATCCAGTTGTAATGAAAATTGATCAAATGCTGAAGATATTGAACGGTTGACCTTCATGCAATGGACCGGTTGCTGAAGATGCTGAACGGTTGACCGGAATACTTGCGGATAATTGCGGAATCATGAATTGACAACGAGATGAAAACAGGATCCAGTTGAAAACCCATCAAATGCGAAGGGAAACGGGCGAGGGAAAATATGGCAAAAGACATCAGTTTGTTCAGGGAAAAAGTTGTGGACGAGGCCTCACTCGAAATGCTGGTCAAGGCGGATTGCGATTGCGTCGAGACTTTCTTCGACCGGGCCGAGATGCAGAAAAACCAGTGCGGATTTGGCAAAAGCGGCGTGTGCTGCAAGATCTGCCACATGGGACCCTGCCGCATCACGAAAAATGCGCCCAGGGGTGTGTGCGGCGCGGATGCCGATACGATCGTGGCAAGGAACTACCTGAGGGAAGTCACCGGCGGAACGGCGGCCCACTCGGATCACGCGCGCCATCTGGTGCTCATCCTCAAGAAAGTGGCCCAGGGCAAGAGTTCTGACTATCGCATCAAGGATGCGCGGGCCCTGCGCTATTCCGCTGACTTATACGGGATCGAGACGATTGACCGCGAGGACAATGCCATCGCCCTGGATCTGGCAAACCTGCTGCTCGAGGAATTCACTTCGCAGGAGGAGCCTCTGAAAACCCTGGCTCTCGCCCCCGAAAAGAGGCGGGCGCTCTGGGCGGCAAAAGACGTGGCACCCCTCGGCATCGACCGCATGGTCGTCGAAGGCATGCATCGCACCACGATGGGCGTGGACCACAACTATCAGAACCTGCTGATGCATGCATTCCGCACGGCACTTGCCGATGGCTGGGGTGGTTCGCGGGCGGGCTCCATCGTGTCCGACATCCTGTTCGGCTCTCCGGCTCCCGTCAAAAGCACGGCCAATCTGGGTGTGCTCCGGACAGACACCGTGAACATCATCGTTCACGGCCACGAACCCGCCCTGTCGGAAATGCTGGCCATCGCGGTCCAGAATCCGTCCATCAAGGCCTATGCCGTCGATGCCGGCGCCGCGGGCATCACGCTGGCGGGCATCTGCTGCACGGCCAACGAAATCCTGATGCGTCATGGGGTTCCGGTTGCGGGCAATGTACTTCAGCAGGAACTCGCCATTGTCACCGGCGCTGTCGAAATGATGATCATCGACGTGCAGTGCTGCATGCCCAGCCTTCCTGCCGTGGCCGCCAAATACCATACTGAAATCATATCCACCGCGGAAATCGCGAAGACTGTCGGAGCCCATGATGTTTCCTTCGATGAGCACAAACCTCTTGAATTCGCCGGAAACCTTGTGAAACGCGCCATTGACAACTTCCGGAACCGCGATGCCGCCAAGGTGTCCATTCCGAAGGCAAAGGAACCGATGGTCGCGGGATTCAGCGTAGACGCCATCAAGAACATGCTCGGCGGCAAATACCGCGCGTCATTCCGTCCACTCAACGATGCCATCATGCAGAACCGCATCGTCGGCCTGGTCGGCATCGTCGGCTGCAACAACCCGAAAAAGAAGGCGGATGAATACACCAACATCCTGACCATGGAACTGATCAAGCGCAATGTCCTTGTCCTGAAAACCGGATGCGCCGCGATTGCTTCCGGCAAGGCGGGAATGCTGAAGCCCGAAACCGCCATCCGTTTCGCCGGAGAGGGTCTGAGGGAAGTCTGCGAAGCCGTCGGCATGCCGCCCATCCTGCATATGGGCAGCTGCGTGGACAACGCCCGCATTCTGGAAGCCGCCACGGAAGTGGTGCTTGAAGGCGGATTGGGAGACGACTTCTCCATGCTGCCTGCCGTGGGTGTCGCCCCCGAATGGATGAGTGAAAAGGCCATCGCCATCGGCAGCTATTTTGTGGCTTCCGGCGTGGATGTCATCCTGGGGCTACCCTTCTACACGTCCGGCTCCCCAAATGTGACCAAGTTCCTCAACGAGGATACGAAGGACATCTTCGGCGCATCGTTCCACCTATGCGAAGATCCCATGGAAGCCGTCGAAAAAATCATGGTCATGCTCAATGAAAAGCGCGACAGACTCGGCATCAACAAGAAGTCCGAACGCAAACTACTCGATATGAGGGAACGGAGGGAAGCCAATGTCTAAGCTGATTGCAACAAGCGCCATCGACGGCGCGGTCGCATGGGTCGTCAAAGCGGAAAACTTTGTTGACCGTGCCATCCAGGAAAAAGGCGAGGCTTGTCCCGTCTCTTTCCCCAACACCAACTACCACCTTCCCATCATCTACTCGTT
This sequence comes from uncultured Oscillospiraceae bacterium, assembly GCA_964522755.1. Lineage (GTDB taxonomy): Bacteria > Bacillota > Clostridia > DSM-8532 > DSM-8532 > JAEWSN01. The sequence goes on from CAZFWQ010000044.1 coordinate 14,931, forward strand.
CACCGGCAAAAAAATGAAGACCCTCGCCGATCTGAAAGACATCCTGGCCGAAGCGCGTGAATTGCTTCCCATGAGACCCGCCGACGACGTTTGGCTCCCTTATCTGGGCAACACGCTGGATGCGGGCATCGCAGCCCTTTTTGCCTGTGAAGCGATTGAGGCCTGCAAGTACATCATCGGGCCAAACCCCATAG
>CAZFWQ010000045.1:0-2256 GCA_964522755.1 uncultured Oscillospiraceae bacterium
CGTGAGGTTGCCTGTCAGCACCACGTCGCCGATGTTGTCGGCGCGCGCGGCAAAAAACGCAATCATGCCGATTGTCTGAAATACAAGGTTGATGATGCCCAGGGCGATGTCCGGCCGGGCTGCGAGGTCGCTGATGTTTCCAAAATTCGATGCTGTGGTTTCAGGAGGAAGGCCGACCAGCTGCTCCCTCGTGATGTCGCCGATGGTCAGATCAACATTTGCCAGGTCACCGCCGATTGCCATTTCCACAAGGTCATCGAAGTTCCTGACGTTGAGCATGCGGTTTGAAAGGCCAAGAAGGGTGCCGCCTCCCACGCCTGTTCCACCAAGGTGAACGGCGGTGCCCTTTTCCATTTTCACAAAGGCCGTGCCGGTTCCCATGCTCACGATGATGGCCCTGTCGAGGCCGCTCAGTTTCAGTCCCCCCGTCCCGATGGCGCGGAACTCGTCCACTTTGCCGGTTGGCAGGCCAAACAGCCTCTCGGTGACGAAGGACCCCCCGACCCCGGTGATCATGACGCGGTCCACATCGCCGATTCGAAGGGAATTGACGCTCAGGAACTTCCCGAACGCGCCGTAGACGGAAGCCAGCGGGTCCGTGGCACGCACAAGCATGGGACTGAACATGACGCCATTTTCATAGCCGACTATTTTTGTGGTGCTGCCTCCGATATCAATTCCGATGAGCCTGCTCATGATGCAACCCCGTATCTTCCGTTTTGGATTCCTGCCTGCCATCCTGTTCACATGTACCTGCGCGAGGGCGCTTGCTTCATTTCAAGCCTTGGGCATATACATCTATTCCCTTTTCATCCGCTTGACTGCGAGCGCCACCGGGATGGAGAGAAGGACGGCTGCCGCCAGTTCCAGCGGGAAGTTCGGCATGGCAAGCCCGAAAATGGCAAGTGCCGGCGAGATGCTTTGGAGTCCGATAGCCTCAAGGAACTGTTTCGCATACAGAACGTATATCATGCCCAGCACGCCGATGGTGTTGGTGATGGTTCCGGCAGCAGCCGCCAAACCGATGGATACGCTGCGAGCCTTGTCGCGTGTCAGCAGAGTCAGGCCCCGGTATGCGTACCAGGAGACGACGCCGATGAAAATACGCGGAAGAATGGAAACAAGGGGATTCATGAATGCAAATGCGATGGGCAGCGGTGAAGTCAATGCCGTGTAAAGGCTTGACAATCCGAAAATCAAGCCGACAAACGCGCCGACGACCGGTCCTTCGATGATGCCCGCAATGATGACGGGAATGTGGACGATGGTAATCTGGATACCGAGTCCTGGGACCACAATATATCCGATTTGCGGGATGAGCGCCAAGGCAAGGGTCAATCCGGACAAGACGCCGACGACTGCAATGCGACGCACATTTGGTCTTTTTGGGGCGCCCTTGCGCAATTTTCCGGAAGTGGTGGTTTGCTTTTCGGTTGAAGTGGTGGTTTGCTTTTCGTTTGAAGTGGTGGTTTGCTTTTCGTTTGAAGTGGTGGTTTGCTTTCCGATTGAGGCCTCGGGATTTGTTTTGTTCTGATTGTTTGTACTCATGATTCCTCCGTTCTCATTCCCTTTGCGGGATATGAGTCGTGTCCGGGGTGCCTTGCCCGACCCCTGGGCTGGATAAGATTCCTGTGTCCGGCTTCCGAAGAATACCGGCTACTGGTATTCTACCACTTTGTTTCCTGTTTTCACCATCGTGATTTTTACGGAATTATTGCAAATGAGGGGGGCATGATGGTGGAACCGTCCATTTCCGTCATCAAGTGTCTTTGCCGCATGAAGCATCTTCACCGTTGACATGACCTGCCGCGCACGATATGATGAAAAAAGAAGAGTGCCGTGCACTCCCGTTTATGAGGTAAATTCATGTCCGCGAGCATCTTGGCCTAGGTTCAGGTAAATAACGCCGAAACGGTTTCAAGCCACCCTTTCAGAGGGTGTTTTCGTGCAGACGGAATTTGCGCACCGATTCGGCAGCTGAAGGTCAGGATCGCGGTAAAACGGAAGGTGCCGGGTGTCTCTTTTGGGATATCCGTCCATAAAGCCGGATGGCTTGGTGGAACCAATCTGAAACCGTGCGTCGTGCGCACGGTTTTTTGCATTCCATTCCGAAAAACCTGTTTCCTGTGCCGGTTGCCGGGTCCTCAACACGTCACGGGCACCCTCACCGCCATTAGCGGCAGCGACACGGTCAATAGGAGGAAAACCATGAACGGAACCGCCATGAAAACCCTTGAATATCCGGAAATCATCCGC
>CAZFWQ010000045.1:2269-12335 GCA_964522755.1 uncultured Oscillospiraceae bacterium
TTGTCCGAATCCGGACGCAAGCTTTGCGAAGCGCTGCTGCCTGAAACAGAGCCCCGCATCATCGAGCTGCGCCTGCTGGAAACAGCGGAAGCACGCGCTGTTTCCAACAAGGGCGGCGTGCCGCTGTCCAATCTGACGGGCATGGAAAAGGTAATGGAAAAACTCGGCATGACCATGAACCTGACTCCCGAGGATTTGACGACCCTGCGTTCCATGAACCGAAACGTGGGCCGCATGATGCGCTTCATGCGGGAGCGGTCGGTGCTTGCGCCGGTCATTTCAACCTATGCCGCCTCCATGGAAGAGCTGGCACCTCTATCGGATGAAATTGACCGATGCATACTTGACAACCGCGTGGACGACCGCGCCTCGCCCGAACTTGGCAGACTCAGAAGGAAAATAGGCATCATATCGGAGCGCATCCATCAAAAACTCGAATCCCTCATGAATGCGCCGGGTACGCGGGACCTCCTGCAGGACCGCATCATCGGGATGCGCGGCAATCACTACGTCGTGCCGGTGAAACGCGAACACAGGCTGCGGATTGACGGGCAGGTCCTGGACATCTCGTCAACCGGGTCCACCGTGTTCATTGAACCGGCCGCCATCCGGACGCTGAAGTCGGAGCTGGACCTTCTGCGCCTTGATGAAGAGCAGGAAGTCAGCCGAATCCTGAGCACCCTCACCGGAATGGCGGAATCCTGCATGCGCGCGCTGCGCGTCAATCTTGAAACGATGGCCCAGTACGACTTCCTGTTTGCGCGTGCAAAGCTGGCGAACGACATGCGGGCTATTCGGCCTGTATTGGCAAAGGACGGGAAAACCATGATAGCCAAGGGACGCCACCCATTGATCGAAGGGGAGGCAATCCCCCTCGACTTCCACATAGGCGACGGGTTCAGGGCGCTTGTCATCACCGGCCCCAACACAGGGGGAAAGACGGTCGTGCTGAAGACTGTCGGCCTGTTCTCACTCATGACGCAGGCAGGACTTCACATTCCTGCATCCGAGGGAACCGTCATGGCAGTATACGACGACATCCTGGCGGATATCGGAGACGGTCAGAGCATCACGCAGTCCCTGTCAACCTTTTCCTCCCATATCCGCAACATCATCGCCATCCTGGCCTGTGCAGGACCGCGCACCCTGGCCGTCGTCGATGAACTTGGCACGGGAACGGACCCCGGTGAAGGAATGGGACTGGCTGTCGCCGTGCTGGAGGCCCTGTACCGGAAAGGCGCAACAATCCTCGCCACCACCCATTACAGTGAAATCAAGGAGTTCGCTGCCAAACAGCCCGGTTTCCGCAACGGCTGCATGGGTTTTGACGTGGAAACGCTAAGGCCCAGATATCAGCTGAGCATCGGCATTCCCGGAGAGAGCAACGCATTCCTGATTTCGCTGAGGCTGGGGATGAGTCCGGAACTTGTGGAACGCGCCCATCAAATCACTTATCACGAAACAAAGGCGTACAGGTCGCAGGCAATGCGGGAAAACGCTTCATCGACGATTCCCGCCCTGCGTGGGATTGCTGGAAATGACAACCCGGCACCGCCTGGGCGGAGTCCGGGTTCGGCAAGTGACCAAAGTTTTCCCTCAAGTGACCAAAGTTTTTCCTCAAGAGACCGAAATATTCCCGAAACAGGGGACAATCCCGCACAAAAGCCGGGAATCAGCCTTTCTTCCACAGCGGATTCGGAAATCCTGGAAAGCCACCAACGGCAAAAGCAGCACGCAGAAGCCCGACACAAGGCACTGATGGCATTGGAGAAGGAAAAGCAGCGCATGTCCTCTCCCTATAAACTCGGCGACTGTGTGTTTGTTACAACCATGAACCGGACCGGAATCGTCTGCGAGGAGGAAAACGCGCGCGGTGAAATCTGCGTGATGATCCTGCGCAAGAAAATAATGGTCAGCCACAAACGGATACGACCGTTCCTGGAAGGAAAAGACCTGTATCCTGAAAACTATGACCTCGATGTCGTGCTGGAAACGGTTGAAAACCGCAAGGCGCGCCACAAAATGGGAAAGCGCCACGTCGAGGGACTGGAGATAGTAATCCCTGATGCGGAGCGCAACTCCTGATGCGGAGCGCAACCCCGGATACGGAGCATAATTGAATTCATGCGGGCCGGGATCTGGATTTAGCTTTTTGTCGCCAGTACCGGCAGGAGGAATCATGAACATCATCGAAGCGAAAGGTTTGTCGAAAACATATCAGCGGCCTTTCAAGGAACCCGGGTTGAAAGGATCCCTGAAATCCCTGTTTCATCGGACTGTCCTTGAAAAAAAGGCACTCTCTGCATTTGACCTGACGGTCAGTGAGGGCGAGCTGGTGGGACTGATCGGTCCCAACGGCGCGGGAAAGACAACCCTGGTCAAATTGCTTTGCGGCATCATCCAGCCGACATCCGGCTCGCTGTCCGTGATGGGATACAGGCCGGGAGACCTGAAGGATGACTTCAGGAGGCAGTATGCCGTCGTAATGGGACAGAAAAGCCAATTGTGGTGGGATCTGCCCTCTCTCGACACTTTTTTGCTGAACAAGGAAATCTACGGCATTCCGAAAGACAGGTTCAAGAAAAACCTTGATGAATATGTGGAAATGTTCGGCGTGTCCGAACTGCTGCAGGTTCCCGTGCGCAACCTTTCCCTAGGCGAACGGATGAAGATGGAACTGATGGCTGCCCTGCTGCATGACCCGATCCTCCTCTTCCTTGATGAGCCGACCATCGGCCTCGATGCCATCGCACAGAAGCAGATCCGGCAGTTTTTGAAGGAAATCAATTCTCTCAGAAAAGTGACCATCCTGCTGACAAGCCATTACATGGAGGATATCAGGCACCTCTGCAGGCGGACGATCGTCATCAATGAGGGCACCATGATGTATGACGGCCCTTTGGATGAGCTGCTCACACGTTTTCAGGGGCTGCGGGATGTGCAGGTGACCCTTTCCGAACCGGTCGGAATGGACCTTGCGCTTCCGAAAACCGTGGAGTGGACGGATCGCCAGCCTTATCGCCTTCAGTTGAGAGTGGAAAGGGCCGAGGTGCGAAACCTCCTTGCAAGCCTGCTTTCACAGTGTGAAATCGAAGACATCCGCATCGAGGACGAGGAAATCGGCAACGTGATCGAAAGGATATACAGATCCGGCAAGGAAGTATTCATATGAAGCAAGGGCATATTCGTCTGAAGCAAGAGGATATTCATATGAAGCAAGGGCATATTCGTCTGAAGCATGAACAAGTCGGCATGATGGCGGTTCCTCGTCGCAAATGGACCAAATATCCCGCCATCGGGGCCATCAGCATGCGGGCCCGGACTGCTTACCGCTTTGATGTTTGGATTGGCGCGGCGATGCCGTTCATCCGCGTGATTCTCGCATACATGCTCTGGAAAGTGCTCTTCACGGGGAAAACCGTTATCGGCGGATTCACGCTGGAAACCATGACGGCATACTACATACTTACTGCTTTTCTGGCACGGCTAGACCAAACAGGCCCGATGGTATGGGAATACGCCGAGGATATCAGGGAAGGACGCTTCGCCAAATACCTGGCAAAGCCCGTGAATCCTTTCGGTCATTTCCTGTCTGCGGCTGCGGCCCGTTCCCTCTATGTGCTGGGCATTGCATTGATTTCAGCGTTCCTTCTTGCCTTGCTGTTCCGCAGCAGTTTCCTGCTTCCGGTCGACCCGATCCGTGCAGTTCTGGCCATTGCCATCGCTTTCACCGGCCTGATCTTCATGGCTGCGGTCAACTGGCTTACAGCCGTGCTTGCCTTCAAATTCAAAGACATAACCGGTTTCCACATGATCAAGGGAAACATCGTGGAGTTTCTGGCCGGAACACTCATTCCGCTGTCCCTTCTGCCAATGGGAGTGCAGCAGGTGATGAGATGGATGCCATTTTACTATATCCAGTACCTTCCCGCCTCTCTTTTTCTCGGTCTGAAGACCGACGAGGGAATCAGCGGGCTGCTGATCCTTGCCGGTTGGACTGCCGGATTCCTGCTATTGGGAGATTGGGCCTGGCGCATCCTGCGTCTTGAAGATGAGGGGGTCGGCGCATGATCGCAATAAAATCAAATAAGGGAAGCCCGTGCCCTGGATATCCTGCACGACCTTCAGAGAAAAAGGGAATGGCCATTCTGCGCCACTTGAAACTGCTCTCCGCCATGCTGAAAATCCGCCTAAGCCGGCAGATGATGTACCGCGCAAGCTTTTGGACGGCTTTTTTCGTGGACAGCACTCTTTTTGTCGTCCAGCTGGTCGTTTTCTCCACCCTGTTCCTGAATGTTGACAATGTAAACGGCTGGACAAGGGAACAGATGGTTTTCTTCGTTGGAACATTTTCCCTCATCGACGGCATTGAAATGGCTCTGTATTTCTTTGGGCTGATCGGCCTGCCGGAAAAAATCAGGAGCGGAAAACTTGACCTCTGCCTGACAAAGCCTGTTAATCCGCTGTTTTTTACAAGTTTTGAATCGATAGACATCGGATCCGGGTTTTTGGCCCTTCCAGGCATTGCGATGGTAGTCTGGGCTGTCGTCAGGATGAAGATAAGGCTGACGGCCGGATTATTGCTGGGTTACTTTCTTCTTTTGGCCCTGATGCTTCTGCTTCTGTACGACCTGGTCCTTCTGATGCGTTCCGCGGCATTCTGGTTCACAAGAATCGAGTCTCTTGGAGAATTGGAAGGAGAGTTGATGGGTTTCTCATTCCGGGTACCGGGCATCGTTTTTCAAGGAGCCATGAAAACCGTTCTGTACGTCATTCTCCCCTATGCCCTGCTGGCTACGATTCCAACGCAGTTCTTCACTGGCATCCTGTCCGGCAGGGAATGGCTGTCCACCCTGGGGGTAGTGGCGGTATTTACGATTCTGGCTCAATTCGTTTGGAAACAAGGGCTGAAAAGGTATGAAAGCACAGGAAGCTGACAGTTGCCAGTCTTGATCCAAACGAGATGCAGGAGCTTGAAAAAAACCGTGGAAACCGCACCAAAGTACGGTTCCCACGGTTTTGACCTTTGCGGCCTGCAAAGGATTCATATATCCCAGGTTACTTGGCTATTTTTACAACAAACCGCATGAACAATATCGCCGACTGAGCGCGTGTCACGACGCCCTCGGGATCGAGCTTGTTATCGTCCGTTCCGATGATAAGTTCCTTTGCCACTGCCCATTCCATGCCTTTGAGGGCATATCCGGAAATATCCGCAACATCTGCAAAGGAGCTCAGGTTTGGTATCACATCCATGTCATATCCCTTGTAGCGCGCGTAACGGTTGAGAACGGCCACCATCTGCTCGCGGGTCATGTTGTCGTCAGGACCAAACGTATCGGCATCATATCCCTTGACTATGCCGTTCGCCGCCGCCCACGCCACCGCATCGGCGTACCATGTTCCGGCTGCGACATCGGAGAATCCACTGGCCTTCGTCACAGACGGCTTGCCTTCAAGACGGTGCAGCATGGTTACGATCATTGCCCTCGTAGTGGGAGAGCCCGGTTCAAACGTGGTGGCGCTCGTGCCGTTCATGAGACCCCTTCTCGCCACGAATTCCACCGCGCCGTAGAACCAGTCGCTCTTGTGGACATCAACGAATGGATTGACCCATCCGCTTGCGAAGACGGCTGTTATGGTGTGGGCTGCATTTACGCCATTGAAGTCGTATGTGCTGACGGCTCCGATGGAAACACCGTCCACAAGGACATCTGCTATGATATTTCCATCATCGGGTGTGATTGTGAATGTAATGCTGGCACCGGAAGTTACAGTGCTGGTCTGCGGGGCAATGCTTCCGCCCTCGCCCGGAGCAACGGTGATTTCAAAGGCTGTCATCGGCACACCGCCACCGCCACCGCTGACGGGTGCGCTGACGATGACAGGCGCCTCCGCAATGTAGAAACTTGAGAATTCGTTGGAATAGATGAACACATAGCCGGTGCTGTAATCAACGTAGTAGCCTTCCGATGCATACGGGGAAACCTGACGGGCGCTCAGTTTCGTCATGGCGGTTGCTGCGCCGCCGTCATGCTCGCGGTAGATGATGATGGGTATTCTGTCCAAAATCTGCTTTGGTGTGAGTGGTATGGCGATCTCGATGATCTGGGCCAGCGTTGTCAGCGGAACCTGTGTAATGTCGCCTCCAGAGGTCGTCGTGGTTTTGCTGATGCCGATGTCGATCTTTCCGGCAACATGTCCGTCGACCGTCGCGAAGCTGCTTGCGCCGACCGTGAGGTCGATACTCACCGAGCTTCCGCCCGCAACTTCAGTGCGGTCACCATTGTCAAACTGACTGTCAAGTCCGTCGACAGCCGCATTGACTGCACCGCTTTCAATCGTCACCCGGGAATTGGTGCTGCCTGCGCCCGTATTGGCCGGGACAACGAATGCCAAATCAATCGACGCGCCGTTTTTGATGGTTATGCTGCTTGTCTCCGACCAGTTTCCGGAACTGGCAACGACATTGAACACGCCGTCCTTGATTCCGGTGAACTCCGCGTAGCTGATGGAACCGTTCGACAGTGCCGTGACACTTGCCGTGCCCAGTACATAGTTGCCTTCCTGGATGCTGATCAGTACCGTCTTGTCGGAAACGCCGGTCGTCACGTTTACCATTAATCTGCCGCCAATGGACTTGGTGCTGAATATGACGGTTTCACCGGTGTATTCCTTGCTGCCGGACGCTACGCTGTAGTACGCCGCGTAGGAATAATACTTGTACTCCTTGCCGGCAGTCAGGGCCAGTTTCGTGAAGACGGAATCGAGCAGCTGGCTGAACGAATTGGTGACTCCGTCCTTCGTGACCTTTATCATCTGTCCTGTGGTCCAGCCGCTCTCGCCGATATAGAAGCCAACCTCGGTGGTGTTGGTTGCATACAGCAGCATCCCGTTCAGGGTGGCCGTGCCTGTGCCGATGGCAGTGGGCTCTTCAGTCGTCACGGGCAATATCCTGCCCGCCATGGTGAAGGAAGCAGTCTGGAGGTGGTAGTTCAGTATCTTGTCTCCATAGAGGCCGGCAAGTGTCAGCGTCACTGCGTCGACCGCCTGGTCGAAGTGTGTCGAGGAGCCGAATGCCGCCGTATAGGTAAGTCCGATCACATCGTTGTTCGCGAGGTTGTTGATCTGGTACTTGCTCGTCGGCACGGTTGTCGCCGCCGTTCCATCGTAAGGTTTCGTGACGACTGCACCGCTCTTGGCCGTGACCGTCACATCACGCTGATAGATGTTCTGCTTGCCATTGTTTTTGGTAAGGGTATAGTTTACCGCGTCCAAGGTACCGAGAGTGATTGCATAATCGGCACTGCGCCCTGCAATCGCCGTACTGTGGTTCAGCGAGGTGCGGTTTGCGTCACTCGTCTTGACTTTGTCATAGGATACGATGATTCCGTCACCGCCCATGTTGATGTCGGCAAGCGAGTCGCCGGTGATGAATGCCGCTGCGGTGTAGTCCATTACCTGGTTGCCCGCGCCGTATACGCGTTCACCCGTGTTTGCGAAGGATGCGGCAGTGATGCCGGCGGTGGTGCTGATGCCGTACTCGGTGCCTGTCAGGCTGCCGGCGGTGATGGTGAACGACTTTGCAGTAATTGCCTGCAAGCCGGTGACATACGCGACATGATAGTTCTTGTTGTAATGAAGGCCCGCCGCGAAGGTTTCATAGCTGCCGACGTCGCTGGATGCGACGGTTTTCTTGTACCCGGCAGGAGACGCGGACATGCCAGCTGCTGTCGCACCGACTGCAAGAGCGGTGCCATACGTCGTGGTATTGCTGGCCGCGGTTACCGTGGCGTCTTTCGCGGAAATAACCATGAGTCCGACGCCTGTGCCGCTGTAGTAGGCATTTGAGACCGAGACCGTCATGACATGGGAACCCGCGTTGATCTTGTCTGCGGTCACCTTCGTCAGGTTGCCGAAGGCAATTGCCTGTCCACCCGAAACAGCTCCGTACACAACCGCACCGGTGGCGTTGTAGCCTGTAGTGCCGTCATAGGTGTTGGTTCCGAAAGTCGGTGCAAAAGTAACGGTCTTTGTAAGGGCAGTGAAAGTCACTGTCGAATAGACGGTATTCTGACCCTCTCCGCGTGTGACCTTCAACACAATCTGGCCTGTCCCGGTAATTGTGAGGATGTCTCCGGTGATCTGAGCATGGCCGCTCACGACCGTGTAACTTATCACGCTGCTGTCGCTGTAACCGACGGTTGTCCCGTTGGACGCCATGATGCCCTTCGTCCCGTAAGTGTAAAGGCGGATGCTGTCCCCGTAGCGCATGTCGCCCTCCGGGAAACCGATTATGGTCATCTGGACGTTGGGGTCATCATTGATTACGCTGAATACGCCGCTCGTGTAGGTGAAGCTGTAGTTTCTGGAGTAAGCACCGCTGATTTCAATTATGTAGGTGCCCTCTTCGTCGGAGTTGTTATTGCTGGGATTTAGCGTGAGTGTCATGTCCGGTTGTTTGATGAAGTCAAGAGAACTGTCCCCGGACGCGAGACCCGTAGTCGAGAAGGTCCATACGGGGTTGGTTGCATAATGTTCCATTGTCTTGTCGTCCGCCGCAAGATTGATGGTCTTTCTCGATATCGTAAAGGAATCGCTCGCGATATACGCCGCTACGGAATCCGTGCTCTCCACGAAGAGCGTCGCGACATATGTGCCGGCATCCCTGGGCATGGTGTAGGAAACACCCTGTATGCTTCCGCCGGTGTAGGCCACATAGTAGTTGGTGGAAGGTGTGTTCGTGATGACAGGCGAGATGGCTGCACCGTCAAAGACTTTGTCCGCAACGCTTATCGATGCTTTGTTCGTCTGCACCCCCTGGAGGACCTGCATCCTGCCGACAGCCGAACCGGAGTATCCATCGCCTGTCACGGTTACTGTCACGCCGTAGATTCCAACCTTCGTTGTATCCGCATTGGCATAGACAACGGTATAGCCCGTGAAGCCGCTGATGCTGGGCGTAACGGTCACGGTCCTCGAATCGCCGTTCCAGATCTGCATCGTATTGCCGATTGCAAAGGATACCGGGATGCTGCAGGTCACCGGAGCATATGCCTTGATTCCGCCCGTGACTGTCATGGTTGTGGACAAGCCGCCCTTGTAGTTCGCTTTGTCATTGGGCTGCACCACGACTGTGTACTTGCCGTCCTTTGTCAGGTCGGTCGCTGCTTTGACGTTGTTTCCGTCGTGGTGGTAGTAGGTCACGCTGTACTGTGCCGCACCGGTTCCAACCAGCATCCGGATACCGTCCGCCTTGTAAAGGGTGATCAGGCCGTCTGCGGTCATCGCGCCTGAAAGTTGGTTGCGGGCTACCATGACGGCATTGTCCACAACCGTGTAATTGACGGCAAGCTTGTAGTTGCCTGCGTCATCTCCGCCTATGATGGCGGGAGTGAAGGCAACTGTCCGCGTGCCGGCGGCGGCGGAATCAAGAACCGCCGTGCCTCCGACAAGGACCGAATCACCCTCAAGCGCATCCGTATCTGCCGTCATGATATTTACCGACGTTGTGCCGTCATAGGTCTTTGCCTGGATGATGAAATCCGTGACCGTCAGTGTCTTGGGCTCAATGACGAGTGTGCCGGTCGCATCTGCACTGGCGTACTGCGCCGTCTCGATGAGGTGCGCGTATACCGTGTATGTGCCGGCGTCCACCGGTGTCGTCACATTGCCGGAAGCATCCTTGTAGTAGCAGGACACTGTTGCGGCAGCCGAGGTGTTCAAAGCGCCGCTCATGCCCGATGCCGTTACGTTGCCAAAGTCAAGGTAATGCGCTTTCCCGTCATATGTTGCCGTCTGGGCAGTGAGGGCAATGGTTGGGGCATAACGCACATAATATGTCTGTTCGTCGGTGCTCGCCGCGTAGCCGTTGGTGCTTGTGTAGACAGTCCTGAAAACATATGTCCCGACGGCCATGTCCGAGCGCCTGAACGATGCGGTACCATTTACGAGATTACATGTCGAGATGGAACTGCCGTTCTGATAGAAAGTGACGGAACCGGTGGGAGCTGCGCTTCCCCCGAAAATCTTGACATCGAAGCTAAGGTCGCTGCCTGCCGCAGCC
>CAZFWQ010000045.1:12345-13791 GCA_964522755.1 uncultured Oscillospiraceae bacterium
ATCTGCGTCACGCTGGCCGCCGTCCCGGCGGTGATGATGTTCGAGTAGTACGCGCTGCCGCTCATTTTGGTCTTCTCTTCGAACTTCGGCGTGATTTTCACTCTGTAGGCCGTCGAGTAGGTGGCCGGAGTGACCTCGGAGACGTACTTGTCTGTGTAGTTGGTATTGGTCTCCCATGTCGCACCCGCAGCATTCCCGGAGAAGTTCGTGCTCATTTCCCAGGTGATGGTGAAATCGTTTACGTTCAGAGGTTCAGTGATTCCATCTTTTGTGGTGATGGTGCCAAGCGTCAGGATCGATTTTGAACCGTCGGCGGGGAGAGAGCCGCCCGCAAAGGAAATACTGTTGCCAACATCTGCAAACGTGCCGGTTGTCGTGATGATGAGAGCCGTCGTGCCGGCGACGACCGAGGATTTGACCCTGACCGCGGACGTCACGCCGTCGCTGATGCCGCAGGCATAGTTGCCCATGTATTTCGCATATACATAGACTTCCTGTGCAACTCCATTATTGTCTGGCAGGGCGTTCGTCGTCAGCTCTGCAAAATAGACGGTGCTGCCGGCAGATGTTCTCGACTGGATGTTTGCCGTTCCAAGAAGCGTCTTGCTGGCCGCGTTCGTCGTGTAGTAATAAAACTCCACGACTCCGGTCGGTACGGAGTTGCCGGTGGGACCAACGGTTGCGGTGAGTGTGATGTTGTTCCCCTCGTAAATCGTGTATGTGTCTGCGGAAATCGAGGTCTGTGTCGCCGCCGTGCTGGTGCTGAAGATGTTGGAGGTGACGCCGATCGCCGGATAGGTCGCGCTTTCCGAACCGGAGAGCGGAACAGCTACGGCCTTGTACCGGTAATTGCTGTCCGCGGGGGTCTGGGTCCACGTGTTGTCGCCCGCGCCGGTGGAGACATTGGCTGCCGTGCCGTAACCCGTTGCCGAGCCGTTTGTGCTGACATACCAGTTGATCGCGTAGTCGGTTCCAAGCACAAGCTTCTCACCGTCGGTCGTGTAGATGTCGCCCATGGTGAAGGCATAGGATGTGCCGGCGGTAAGCAGGTTACCGCCGGAGGCCGCCGGCACCGCCGTTACGGCCGCGCTGGCAATCGTCACCGACCAGACCCTGTAGGCCTTGTCCGCAGAGGGGGTCGAGCTGAATATCGTGCTGCCGTTGTAAACCGCATGGAAAGTATACATGCCGGCGGGCAGCAGGTTCGCGTTCACCGTGAATGTGGCCTGGGCTTGATTTGTATCCCACTCGGAGAGACTCACCCTTGCAAGCTTCACCGCGGACCCGCCACTTGGAATGTAGAAGAAGTCGACCGTGCCGGCCGGTACATTGTTCGTACCCGTTACTGTTGCGGAAAGGATTATCGCATCGCCGACATGAGAGCCGTCAATGCGGTTGCTTTCCACATCGGATGTCGATGAGGCTGCATGCCCGAGGAAGGAATAA
>CAZFWQ010000045.1:13801-15084 GCA_964522755.1 uncultured Oscillospiraceae bacterium
GCAAGATTGTCAACGCTGACTGTCTTTGATGTGGCGCCGACATTCATGTTGTTCTTCGCGACAACATCAAGACGGTACGCCTCGCCTTTTACGGCAACGAAGGCAAATGTGCTGCCCGTGCCCACGATCGTCGTTGTGCCGCCGGATTCCTTCAGCCAGTAGAGCGTATAGTCGCCGGAGGTCACGCCGTAGCTATCTATGCCCTTCAGTGATGCAGCGTCAGCCGATACGACATATGTCACGCCGGCTGTGAGTCCCGCAACCCCGACAGATGTCGTGGTGGCGCCGATGGTTGTGCTTCCGACCTTGACTGTCACAGTTGGAATCTCGTATGTTGTAGACTTGACCGTGACGGCTGTCATGGAACCTATGCTGTGCCCGGAGTCCATGCTGTCACTGGAGTCATAATAGGCAGTGCCTTCATACACGGCGTAGTAATGCGCAGTGACGTCTTCGCTGCTGTACGCCGGTAGGGTGACAGTCACATCGGCGTGGCCCTGGTTGTCAAGTTTGGCATAGCCGACCTGCACATCGTCCTTGTCTACGAACATGACCCAGCCGTCTGTGACCGGGCTGGACGTGGCGTATTTGACCGATGCCGTCAGTGTCACGGCTTTATCCGCGCCCTCATAGGCCGCGGTTGGGCTTGTGGTGAGTGTGGTCGCCGTATCCACCATGTCTCCGCATGTTACCTGGTCCGTGGACAGGCCGGAAACCGGCGTCGTGTACTTGCCGGCGGGCAATATCTTCGCATACCATTTCTGGCCATTTGCCGCAGGGGTAATGGTGAGTTGTTTCGGAGCGCCTGAATCGGAATTCACCTTGCACCAGCTGCTGCCGTTGTACCACCACCACTCAACCGTGTACTGGGTGGTTACTGCAAGTGCCGTGCCCTCCGCATCCGTGGCATACACCGCGGGCGTTGTCATGACGTATGTCGTCCCCGCAGTAAGCGTGCCGGTGATTGTATCCTCTCCATGCTTCACAGTCAGCGAATTCACGGCAAGCTGAATCGTGACGCTCTTCACTGTCAGCGACGCCGTGTTGGTCTCGTTCACGGACGCCTTGTCTTCGCCGCTGCCGTTGAAGACGGCTTTATAGGTGGTTGTTCCCAAGACAGCCGATGTATTGTAAGTCGCAATGCCGTTTGCTCCGACGAACCCCGTGCCGAGTACGACATTCCCGGAATAGAAGGTGATGGTTGTGCCTGCGGCCGGGTAATTTGTCGGTGCGCCGGTACGTGTCGCCGTTGCCGTCAGGGTGATGGCGTCACCTACGTATAC
>CAZFWQ010000046.1:0-321 GCA_964522755.1 uncultured Oscillospiraceae bacterium
GTGATGTTTCCGGCCTGATGCCTCCTTTTCAACTATTCCACCCCCGTTTTCCCTTTTGAGACGAGTGCCGCCTTCCCGTACCATGAACGGACCGGATCCGATATTTTCCCAAACAGCTTGCCGGCGCCTGTATTCTGCAAGACCTGCAATCCCCAGTCGATGTCCTGCATCAGCGACTTCGGATCGGACACCGGTGCATCCGCCGACGCACTGATGCGCATGACGCCATCCCAGCCGAAATGAGACAATAAGCCGGCTGCCGGAACAGAAGCGGATAGCATCGTCTCCACATGGACCGTCGAAAAGGGAATGCCGCCCTGG
>CAZFWQ010000046.1:331-14492 GCA_964522755.1 uncultured Oscillospiraceae bacterium
TTCCGCCGGCTGTGCCGCTCAGCCGGGTCCTTGGCAGCCATCGGCGGCTCTGAAGGCGCTGGGCGAGAAGTTCCGCTATCCTGTCCGTCTTCCCCTTTTCTCCGGACAAGGCCGAACCCAGCTGCCAATACAATGTCCGTTCCTCTCTTGCCTCTGGAGACCAATCACCCGAATCCATCCAGTTCTGCGGATTTTCACCGCAGCGCCACACCCGTGCAAGGCTTTCAGCCGTCTCAATGGTGACTGACTGCAGGACGGCCCGGTCATGCAATGCGAAAACCGTGAACAGAAGCAATATCACCAGAAAAATGAGCAGGGGCATGATGACCGCGTATTCCACAGTCATGACGCCTTTTTGCAGGAAGCATGCCTGATGATGGGCAACAGATTGCACGGGCGGTTTCGTCATCGGTTCCATGAGGCTGGCAAACATGCTTTCCCTTTCACTGGTGCGACCCGAAAAATATGACTCCAGGGACGCATCCGAAAAACCGGCACGCTTTCAGCATATATGAAAACAATGAGGATTCCAGTAAGCCATGAGCCTACCAAAGCAGAAATATCGTCAAAGGTGGATGGTTCATGGAACCCCCCACTCTGATGGGGAAGTATCATGATGATTTTACCGTTTCACTTCATTGCGCTGATGGACAGGAATGCGGGAGCGATGCTGACCATGATGACCGCGATGAACATGACGGCCAGCGGAAAGACAAGTTTGGAGGATGCCTCCTCCCCCTGGCGCCGGGCATTGTTCTTCCGGACATCCCAACTCTCTGAAGACATGCGCCTCAATTCGAAAAGCATTTGGCTGCCGCCCAGGCGTACATGCTGGAGCAGGATTCCGGTGAAATTCGCTATCTCCCGGATGCGGCAGCGCTCGGCCAGTTCGCCGTATGCCTGCTGCTCCGTCATGCCGCCCTCGATATCATCGAGAACGACAGCCAATTCGCGATGAAGCGCATTGTCGCCTCCTTGTTCGCGGACGATTCGTACAATGGCCTGGCGGACATGCATGCCGGCACCCACGAGAAGCGCCAGCTTGCTCACGAAACCGGGGAAAGCGCGTTCCAGCTGCCGGGTGCGTTCCCGGTACCGGTTTTCCAGCTGCCTGTCCGAAAGGAGGTAAAGCAGGATTCCTCCGGCGGGAACGGCAAGAATCCAAACAGGCTCAATCTCCCCCGCCATTCCGAGGAATGCGGATACCATCATTCCCAGCCAAAAGCCAAGGCATTTTACTGCGAGATGGATCTGCAGATGGAATGCAGCCTCACGCGTTCCGTGAATCAGGATAATCCGGGGCATAAGCCGTTCTGCTTCCAGGGAACGCAGCCGGCGGGGCAAAAAGCTTTCCATGACCAATGCGGCCGGCAGAAGCCAAATAGGGGAAAACTCATCCGGCTGCAGTCCGGGAGGCCGGACCCACGCTTCTTTTCCTGCCATGGCATGAAGGATGGGTATGATGGCGGCTACCGCCAGAAGAATCGCAAGCCACACAGCTCCTGCCTCCATGTTCGAAAGAAATGCGTATTGATAAGGAAAAGGTTTGCAAAGGATTCACAGCCTGCATATTCTGGCCTTCATATTCTGGCCTTCATATTCTGGCCTTCATGTTCAGATCTTCATGTTCTGACCCTCATGATTCGTTCACCGATGGCAAACCCGGCTGCCACGAGGCCCAGCGCCACCGTCATGATAACGCGGCCTGTCGCGGTATTGTACATGGGTTCCATGAAATCCCCGCTGCCCAGGCGGATCAGCAGAACGAGGAAAACGGGGGAAACGCATAGAATGCGCTGTTCCAGACGCTTGGATGCCCAGGCGGTTTCCATTTCCCGGCCGATCTCCATCTTTTCGCGGAGAATGCGGACCGTGTGCTGCATCACTTCCACCAGATTGCCGCCGCTCCGCCTGCAGACCGCCACCACATCCGAAAAACTGCGCACATCCTCCATGCCCGTCTTTTCAGCCAGTTCTGAAAGCAGTCCCTCCACAGGCTCGCGGAGCCCCAGGCGGCTGTTTATTCCGGCAAGCTCCGTCAGAAGCTCCGTCTCCCCGCGCCCGTACTGGGAAACAAGCGCGGCGGCGGCGTCCGACAAGGATGTCTCAAGGGATTTTCCGGCGGAAAGGGATACCGACAGATAGTAAAGCATATCCTTGAACTGAAGGATGAATCGTTCGCGCCTCCGCTGCAGGCGCTGCCGGTTCCTCACGGGAATGGCCAGCAGCCCGAAGGGCATGGACGCCAATACGAAACGGAGGTCCGCATAGAAAACATAGGCCACCGTGGCAGCAAATGCGATGCCGGCCATGGCTGACAGGAGCATCTCCCAAAGTCCCATCGGACGAATCCAGAAACCCGGCAAGGTTTTCAATTTCCGGGAACGAAACCTAAGGCCCACTGTCATTCCGCCTTCCGCCAAAGATAAGGTTTTCCGAATACGTCATGACCAGAATACGTCATGGCCCGAATACGTCATGCCCCGAATACGTCATGGCCCGAAACCGCCAGCATGACTGTCGACAGCAGGGTCAGGCCCAACCGGTGAAACCGTGCAGCCGCATCTTTCCGGTTCGCTTCAGCGGAATCCCGGTCGCCTGAAGCCGGCCTGTCACTTTCGTCGGATCCTGTATTTTCTGCAATTGACCCGACATGGCAGTATCCTGCATTTTCTGCGATTGACCTGATATGGCAGTATCCTGCATTTTCTGCGATTGACCCGACATGGCAGTATCCTGCATTTTCTGCGATTGACCCGACATGGCCGGAATCAGGTCTTTTTGACCCAAACCGTCATTCAATGCCAATGAAGCATCCGGTTCTTCCTGAAAAGTGAACAGCGGCTGCAGGCGAATGCCATCCGCATCGCATCCCGTCACTTCGGCAATTTCCACCACACGGCGAGAATGGTCGCGCAGGCGCTGAAGGAACACCACGACTTCCAGAGCAGATGCGATCTGCTTGCGAATGGCCGCCAGTGGCAAATCCGCCGCCATGAGCACCATCGTTTCAAGCCTTGTCATCATGTCATCGGTGGAGTTCGCATGTCCTGTCGACATGGAGCCGTCATGTCCCGTATTCATGGCCTGAAGCATGTCGAAAGCTTCCTCGCCCCGGACTTCCCCGACGATGATTCGGTCCGGCCGCATGCGGAGGGAAGTCCGTATCAGGCTCTTCATGGATACGCCGCCGCGCCCTTCCGTATTGGCGTTGCGGGTCTCAAGCCGGGCCAGGTTTTCTATGCCGGACAACTGCAGTTCGGCTGAATCCTCTATGGTGACGATTCGTTCGCCGGGTGGAATAAAGGCTGAGAGTACGTTCAGGAAAGTGGTCTTGCCCGAGCCCGTTCCGCCGGAGACGACCAGGTTGTATCCTGCGCGCACGAGGGTCTGGAGAAATGAAGCCGCTTCCGCGGTAATGGCGCCCATTCCGATTAACTGTTCCATGTCAAGCGGGTGCCGGGGAAACCGGCGGATGGTCAGCAGCGGGCCATCAAGGGCAACCGGCATGAGGACCGCATTGAGGCGGGATCCGTCCTCCAGCCTCGCGTCCACGATGGGTTCCGATTCATTTACAACCCTGTTCACGCGTGATACCAGGCTCTGAATCAGGTCTTCCAGGCGTTCCCTGCTTTCAAAGCGAACACCGGCAGGCGAAACAACCCCTTTCCGTTCCACAAAAATGTGATTGGGGCCATTCACCATGATTTCCGTCGTATCCGGGTCCTGCAGCAGGGGTTCCAGGACATCGAGCCTGCGCATGGAATTGAAGACGGAATCGGCCGCTCTGCGTTTTTCGGCTGCGTTGGCGCGAACAGAAAGGGGATCTGCAAACAGCATGCGTTCAATGGTATCCTTCAGCTGCCTTTCCCGTTCCGCTTCCGAACCTGTGTCACCCGGGCGCTCCAGAATGGTTGCGCGCCTGATTCCGGCAATCCATGCACGATAGGACTCTTCTTCCATCATCACGCGCCTCCGGTCGGAGAAACGCTGCCATTGCCAGCCTCGAACACGGACAGTTCGGACAGGAATCGCTGGTCCGCTGCCCATCCGGTCCGTGGAAATCCATTCGGGTAGGCTTCGGGCAGGACATGGATGAAATGTCCGGATGGGATGTCCGGGTGTCCGGAAAGCTTGCCACCCCCGCAGAACACCCAGTGGACAGTGGCGGATTCCCGCAGCAGGAGGCCGTCTGAAGAACCGCCCAGCAATGAGGAAGCGGCTGAGGCACGGCGCAGACCGGGCATATCGTTGCCGCAGACGAGGAAAACACGGTCCGAAGCCGGCACAAGCGATAGATTTCGCCGATCAAGCCCAAGTCCGGCATCGACGAACAAACTGCCAAAACCTGCATGCCCTGCGGCGATTCGTACTTTTTCCACCTCTTCGGCACCAAGGTTTCCGGCGTCTTCCGGCAAATTCGGTTCGCGGATTGAGTGGACTCCTGTTGCGGCATCTTGGAACAGGCAGTTTTCCAAGCGTCCTTCCCATTCTTTCGTATCGCCGCGCACGAGGTATGCCAGCCTTGAAAGGCCGTAACCACCCCCCGCTGGAAACCATATGCCCGAATGGCCTGCCGGATCAAGGTCTAGGTACAATGTTTTCCGCACGCATGCCGACAGGACGGCCAGTACGGGAGCAACCGGCTGCATGTGGGTCGCTCCCGAAAGGTGAATCACCGACGTCAGGGGGATGTTGCCTGGCTTTGCCCGGGCATGTGAAATCCATCCGCGCTCTGCCGCAATGGCCCGTATCTCCATAAGCAGTCCGGAAATCGGCTGATATTTTGTTACGGAGGGGATTTCCTGTTCCTTTTTTCCTGTTCCGTCCCCGGTCGCATCCGCGTCACTCCTCAGCCTGATGGCACGGATGACGCCGGCAGATTCGATGATGCCTTCCCAATATGCTCCGCCGAAAAGAACGACAGGCGTCCCCAAACCCGGTGGCAAATAGTCAGGAAGGCGGTTTTCAGCCACAACCGGATGAAATCCGGACTCCGGATGGACCAGCATCCATTCGGCCATGCGGTTCATGTGAACCAGGTCATCATCCGCCAGAATCAGGGGTATAGCCAATGAAGCATCCTCCATCAGGGTATGGGTTCAGTCACGGTTCCTGTTCAGATACAATCCTTGTTCAGATATAATCCTTCTTCAGTCACGGTTGCAATCAAATTCATGGTTTCAATCCAGAAAATCCTTCAGTTTCTTTGAACGGCTGGGATGACGCAGCTTGCGCAGTGCCTTCGCTTCAATCTGGCGAATGCGTTCCCGGGTGACGTTGAACTCGCGGCCGACTTCCTCGAGGGTGCGGGCCCGCCCGTCATCCAGGCCGAATCTAAGGCGCAGCACCTTTTCCTCGCGTGGCGTGAGGGTATCGAGCACATCGATGAGCTGCTCTTTCAGCATGGTGAAGGCAGCTGCCTCGGCGGGCGCCGGTGCGTCCTCATCGGGGATGAAATCACCGAGATGGCTGTCCTCTTCTTCACCTATTGGTGTCTCGAGGGAAACAGGCTCCTGGGATATCTTCATGATTTCCCGCACCTTTTCCACTGTCATGCCCATTTCCTTCGCAATTTCCTCTGGCAGCGGATCCCGTCCCAGCTCCTGCAGCAATTGCCTTGAAACGCGAATCAGCTTGTTTATGGTCTCAACCATGTGGACGGGGATTCGGATGGTGCGAGCCTGGTCCGCGATGGCCCGCGTGATGGCCTGTCGGATCCACCATGTGGCATAGGTGCTGAACTTGTAGCCCATGCGGTAGTTGAACTTCTCAACGGCCTTTATCAGTCCTAGGTTGCCTTCCTGTATCAGATCGAGAAAAAGCATGCCGCGGCCGACATAACGTTTCGCTATGCTGACGACGAGGCGGAGATTGGCTTCAGCCAAACGTTTCTTCGCCTCCGTGTCGCCCGCTTCCATCCGCTGGGCGAGCACGATTTCCTCATCACTTGAAAGAAGGGGCACTTTTCCGATTTCCTTCAGGTACATCCGGACAGGATCGTCGATGGTGATCCCTTCCGGGATGCTCATGTCGATTTCCTCTTCTTCCGGTTCCACCCTTGGGTCGATGAAGGGGACGACCGCGAATTCTTCCTCGGCCACTTCGGGTATCACATCGATTCCAAGCTTTTCCAAGGATTCATATATTTTTTCAATTTGCTCAGGTGTTACGTCAAGCCGTTCAAAGGCATCTTCAATTTCACCATAGGTCAGCATGCCTTTTTCACGGCCTTCTTCAGCCAGGGCCTGCATGACGGCTTTTGCGGCCTTCGGTTCATCCGCGCCGGCGGCCTTGTCGGCTGAAGCGGCAATCGGACCGGTGTTCCCCGCTTCGCTGCCTGCATTTTCAGCCGATTCCGCTGATTCGGCACCGGGATTCGCACCATTCCCGCTCTTTGCCGTCTTTTTTGGTGCCGCTGCCTTTTTCTTCGCTATTTCCGCCATGTTTGATTTCCTCTCCTTGATTCCCTGTTTCATCAGGGAACGATCAATTCCGCTTTTTTCATCCGGTTTATGATTATTATGTCCTTACATCCTCTTGTCATGATCACAATTTTCCGTTTCATGATTTCCACGGATCATGTCGGGAGAACAGTCTGGAGAGATGACATGCGCGCGATGACGCGGTTCAGCTCGATGCCCAGTTCCCGCAGCCTGCCACTGTCTTTT
Organism: uncultured Oscillospiraceae bacterium; assembly: GCA_964522755.1. Lineage (GTDB taxonomy): Bacteria > Bacillota > Clostridia > DSM-8532 > DSM-8532 > JAEWSN01. The sequence goes on from CAZFWQ010000046.1 coordinate 7,003, forward strand.
TCGGACCGGATGTTTTCCAGAATCCATTGCTTTTCATCTTCCAGCGCAATCCGTTCCAGCCGGCGGAGCAAGTCCTGGACCGCTTTGTCCGCATCATCCACGGTTCCCCTGGTTTCCGCCATGTGTATCATCGCGGAAGCCGCATCGGGCGGCAAATCGTTCGCGAGTTCGGCCAGGCTGGCCTCATGCCGGCTCTGCAGGCGCTCATACAGCCTTGCGGCCACCACGCGTGAAACGGTACCCCGGTAGGCGGCCGCGGGCCTTCTCAGCAGAAGTTCCTCAAACAGCCGGTTTTCATTTCCCAACAGGCACAACAGCAGCAGTTCGCCATCGTCATACCTGTTTCTGGCAGGACCTTCCGAAACAGGCCTGTTCCACAGTGCGCTGCCGGACGTCCTGACGGTTTCCTTTCCGTTGCCTTGCCTGCGCAGGCGCTTGTCAACCTCGGTCTTCAGGGAATCCAGCGATACTTTGTATTCACCGGCTATGCCTGCCATCGTCATTTCACGCTCAATGGCATTTTCATGGGCTGCGAGGACGTCTGCCATCCCGTTGAGCAGGTGGACGCGATCTTCGACATCCTGTCCGGGATGTGCCCGTTTTTGCACAAGCAGGCGGAATTCAAGCAGGGACATCGATGTGTCGAGTAAGGTTTGAAACCTTTCCGCTCCGTGGTTTCGCACATATTCGTCCGGGTCCTTGCCGTCGGGAATCCGCAGGACGCGGACCGGGCAGCCGGTTGCCTCCAGAATCTCTATGCCGCGCTGCGCGGCGTTCTGGCCCGCCGCATCGGCATCGTAGGCTATGACGACCTCTTCGGCGTATTTTTTGAGCATCCATGCCTGATGCTGCGTGAAGGCCGTTCCAAGCGACGCGACGGCTGTGTCGATGCCTGCCTGGTGCAGCGAGATGACATCCATGTATCCTTCAACCAGCACGATGCGCTTGGAAGTGGAAACACGAGCGAAGTTCATGGCGTAAAGCTCGCGGCTCTTGTTGTAGAGGGGCGTGTCGGGTGAATTCATGTATTTCGGCTGGCTGCCGTCCATGACACGGCCGCCGAAACCGACGATATTGCCCCTGATGTCGAATATCGGGAACATGATTCGGTTCCTGAAACGATCGTGAAGACCGCTTCCGCCAGGTGCGGCAAGCCCGGCCGTTTCCAGCATCCATGGCTGTGCCCCCTTTTCCTGGAGGTGCCGGGTGAGGGCATCCCATGAATCCGGCGCAAACCCGAGCCCGAAGACGCGAAGCGTTTTTTCCTGAAGACCCCTTCCCAGCAGATACTGCTGGGCATTTCGCCCTTCCGGCCTTGTCAGGCTTGAATAAAAAAACCGTGCGGCCTCCCTGTTCAGAGCCATGATGTCTTTTTTCAGTTTTGAGCGCTCACGTTCCCCGTCATCCTCTGATTCGGGCAGCGTGATGCCGGCACGGTCCGCCAGCTGCTTCAGGACATCCGGGAATTCCAGGTTTTCGATGCCCATCACAAAATGGAAAACATTCCCACCTTTCTGGCAACCGAAACAATAGAACAACTGCTTGGCGGCATCCACTGAAAACGAAGGGGTTTTTTCGCTGTGAAAGGGACACAGGCCCACCATGCGCTTTCCCTGGCGCTGCAGATGCACATAGCCGGATACCACGCTGACGATGTCGTTCCGGACGCGCACCTCTTCAATCATGTCTTCCGAATAAATCAAGACACTCTCCGTTCGGGACAAATGAACGCATTGCGGGATTTCGCAGAGAAGCTGCCCTGACGATGCTTCGCACGGCATCCTGGCGCAATGATGCAGAATCCACCTGACCCTTACATTCGACGGGGAAAGCGGATTTCCTTCATGCTATTGAATATTATCTTTGCCGGACGGAAAATATTGCAGTTGATCATCCTGGCCCCGCAGCGGGGATTCTGCAGGGGATTCATCTGCGTGCGCAGTACCGCGGTCATGCGGGACATGATATGAAATCCAGCTTCATCAAAGCTACGCGTTCCAGGATTCCGGAAGAAAAAGGCCGCGGAAGAACCGGACAGCGAACGGATCCGTCATGCCCGCCACATAATCGCAGACGACCCGGTGCAGACCCTCTGCCGCAATGACGGACTGGTCATCGGCAGGAAGCATGTCCGGCTGGGAAACAAGGGTCTCATAGACAATGGACAGAAGGCGTTCGGCTTTCGCCTCTTCCAATTTCGCCGTCGAACCGACGTAGACGCGTTCAAACATGAAACGGCGAAGGGATTCCGTCTTTTCCTGTATGGCAGGGGTCATGGCTATCCGTTCACCGGCCCTGCTTGCCTGGACAAGGCTGACAATCATGGCGTTGATGCGGCTTGAGGAGGAATCTCCCAGAACGGCGACACAGTCGGCCGGGATGTCGCGTTCCCGTATCACCCCGCCCCGTATGGCATCCTCGATGTCATGGTTGATATAGGCGATTCTATCCGCAAAGCGGACTATCTGGCCTTCCAGCGTAGCCGCGCGCTCCGTTCCCGTATGGCATCGGATGCCGTTCCTGACTTCCCAGGTAAGGTTCAGGCCTGCCCTGTCTTTTTCAAGCACCTCAATGACTCTGACACTCTGCTCATTATGTCTGAAACCAAAAGGGCAGACACGGTTCAGGACACGTTCGCCGGCATGTCCGAACGGCGTGTGGCCCAAATCATGTCCGAGCGCTATGGCTTCGGTCAGATCCTCATTCAGGAACAGGCTTCTCGCCGCGGTCCTGGCAATCTGGGAAACCTCCAGCGTATGGGTGAGCCGCGTGCGGTAATGATCGCCTTCCGGCGAGATGAATACCTGCGTCTTGTGCTTCAGCCTGCGAAAAGACTTTGCGTAAAGGATGCGGTCCCTGTCACGCTGAAAGTCCGTCCGCATTTCACACGATTCTTCCGCGCATGCCCGGCCTTTGGAATAACGGCTTTTTGCAGCGCGGTCGTCCAGGTTCCTTTCTTCGGCCTCTTCAAGCATTTCACGTATCAGCATGTGCAAATCCTCCCGATGGAAGTCTGGCCGGGAATTACCTGCCTTTCATGGAGCGGGCCGCAAGAAGAATGCGGGCCACGACGGTCGCATCCTGCAAACCCCGGTGTTCCCCATCCCCCAACACTTCGAGATGCCTGGCGACGGTGCCGAGCTTGTGGTTGTGAAGCCCGGGAAAACACCGCCTCGCCAACGGCACGGTATCTATCAGCGCATTTGCAAGGATTATGCCCATCCGCCCCGCATCATGGAGGACGAAGCTCATGTCGAAACGGACATTGTGAGCCGCCATCGGCAAATCACCCACAAAATCCAGAAAGTCCGGCAATACCATTTCCACCGGAAAGGCATCGCGGACCATGAAATCGGTAATGCCGGTCAGCTCGGTGATGTTCGCGGGAATCCGGCATCCGGGATTGACGAGGCGCTGCCATGTCTCCGTGATGCGGCCGTCCAGCACCTTGACCGCGCCAATTTCGATGATGCGGCTTCCCGGAGGGGCAAAACCCGTGGTTTCAAGGTCGAATGCGACAAAGCTGCCAGGTATTTCATTCATTGTTTTTTCCCCCAACTCCAATTATGGCATACCGTGCATCGTGTGTACACAGCATGTTCCCGTGCGGTACTCACGCGCAGGAAACCCTGATGCGGACAGGTCGCGGTGGCAATCCCGGATCACGGTGGCAATCCCGGATCACGGCGGCAATCCCGGGCAGGGCGGCAATCCTGGGCAGGGCGGCAATCCTGGGCAGGGCGGCAATCCCGGGGGATTGACTGGACAGTGCGCGCATGCGACAATAATCGGGTGTCCCCCCTCCCGGTCCGGCAGACGGACGGGTCCGGGAGGCCGCCGCAACTGGAGTGAAGCATGAGGAAAAAACCCTGGAAACCAATACTCGTACTTGTCGTCATCATCCTGGGACTATCTGTGGTTCTTCTGATCTCAAGACAGCCCTGGCTGTCGGAAAACCCCACCTATGCGTTCCTGAACAATCTGCTGAAACCATCGGTTGGCATCTCATCCCTGACAGCCGGTCAGAAAACCAATGCCCTTCCGTACGCACTGACGGACGGCCAGCGGTACTATCGGGATTTGGTACCAGAAAATGCCGTCAACATCCTGTTCATCGGTCCCGATGTTTCCGGTGCCAATTACGACACGCTGCTCATTGCCAGCATTGATCCCGCGGATGGCCAGGTCCGGCTTGTCAACTTCCCGCGGGACCTTTATGTGGAATATGGCAAACCAGTCCTCGACCTTCTGGCCAAAATGTCTCCCAAAACCCTGAACAGCACGCCGGCGCGAAAAATCAACGCCGCGCATATGATCGGCAGGCGCATCGGATATCGAACCGGAGACAGCCGGTTCGGTTCACCTGACTATGATTTCACCGCCGACCTCATCCAGGAAGTATTCGACATTCGCATCAGCGATGTGGTTCTGGTCAAGCCCTCCAGTTTTAAAAAGATCGTTGATTATTTCGGGGGAGTCGACATCCTGGTTCCCTACCGGATGAAATATTCAGATCCGACGCAGGATCTTGTCATTGACCTGGAAAAAGGATTCCAGCATCTGACCGGCTCCCAGGCGGAAGGATTCGTCCGTTTCCGGCAGGGATACGATGAGGACGGGAAGTTCGCGAGTGTCGGTGATTTTGAACGCAAGAACAACCAAATCGCTTTTTTCAAGTCTTTTGCATCCCAGCACCTTACCGCCGGAAACCTTGGCAAGATGGTCCAGATCGCCGGAAAACTTGATGCGTTCCTTGAAACCAGCATTGCCGGCGCGGATCGTGTCTCTGCCTATGCCAAACTGGGTACGGCGGTCCTTGATGGCGGCCTAAGGCAGTCGTCCGAGGAAATCGCATGCGTGAATTACAAGAAGAACGGAATATATTTCCTGAGGCTGGCAACGGAGCAGGAAGCCCTTGAAGCGTCGGATTTGGCTGAATAGGCAATGCAGGTGAAGCCTGGTGCCTATCGTCGGAACTGGAACTGTCCCAAGTGCGGGAATCAGAAAAAAGAACAGAGGGTCCCTGACCGAAAGGCGATCTGCTGCCGATCCCGCACTTCCATGCCGTATTCGCAGTTCCGGAATCCCTCCGCCATTTATTCATAGATGCATCATATCAAGGCTATCGCTAGATTTTTGCAGCAGAATCCGTGTTGTGTTACAATCATGAAGATTATGGTGCTTTGATTGTATTGGCATGGTATTTTGCAGAATCAAATCTTTAATTCATTTTATTAAGGTGAGCTAATGAAAAAGCAAATGGAATTCAACTTATATATTTGCATCATCCTGTTGTTATCCAGTTTGGCGGGTTGCATTGCTTATTTTGCCACTCAGAAGTACGGCCCCGGCGTAACCCATGACTCCGTTGCTTATCTTGAGACGGCGAAGACATTCGCAGCCGGACAAGGGCTGCAGTATTTCGGATTTGATAGTCCATTCATTCAATGGCCTCCATTATTTCCCATCATATTGGCATCAGCCCATTTGTCTGGCATTGACATGATGGTGTTCGCCAATATTTTCAATGCGTCCTGCATCGTATTGTCATTGGCAATCTTGGGATGCTGGCTTCTCGAACGATTGGAAAATCGCATCTTTGCACCGTTGTTCGTACTGGGCGCGATGTGTACGTTCGGATTCATGAAAATGGCTTTATATGTGTGGTCTGAACCATCCTTCATGATGCTGTGCACGCTTGTTTTTGTTCTGCTGTTCACGAAGAAAGAGCTGACGTGGAAAAAAACAACCGTCTTAGGCATACTGACCGCGCTGGCATGTCTTGATCGGTACATTGGCATCGTTTTAATCGCAACAGTCTGCGTGTATCTTCTGTTCACCCTCAAGACCTGGCGCCATAGAATATCCATGGTTTTCTTATATGGAACCCTTTCCTGCTTCCCGATGATTCTATGGCTCATTCGCAATCATATGCTGACGAAAACCCTGGTGGGTGTTCGAACTCCATCCAGCTACCCGCTGATGATGAATATTGAACGAGCTGCCGATACCATTCTTTCCTGGTTTTTCCCATCAGAACAAGCTGCAAGCATCATTGGCATACCCGCAACGTATGTAATCCTGAGCCTCGCAGTCATCTTTCTTGTCACCCTATTCGCATTCATCCTCATAAATAAAAAAAAAAACAAGGCAGCGATACTCTGTTTGGCATTTTTCTCTGCCTTCTATACGCTTTACATGATCCTGTCCGCAACACGCATCATGTTCGACCCGATTGGTGACCGCTACATGATTCCCGTCTTTCTTCCCCTCGCTCTCGTTCTTGTTCTTCTTCTTGATTATTTTTTGTCCGGGAAAAAGAAGCCCGCTCTCTTGCAAGCGATGAAAATCATGATTGCCCTTGCAATGATGGTCGTTTGGATATCCTACGGCGGACTTGGACTCATCAAAGGTACGCAGGATGCGGCTGCGCATGGCGCAGGAGGATACAACTCAGACGTCTGGCGTGATGACGAATCGCTGAATAGCATACCTGCCTCAGATGCAAGCAGTATCGTCTATAGCAACAATCCGGCTCCAATCGCTTATTTGAAGCAACGGATCTCTCGCTATCTACCGCGTAAAGATACCATTCCAATGTATGGCTATGAAGCGTTTGAACATGAAATAAAAAAATATGCCACAGCCTATATTCTTTGGTATGGTGAGGAAACATCAAATACTACATACGTCCCTGCAGAAATTGCGAAGGGTTATGATGTTCAGAAAATAGCGTCAGGTAAAGGGTTCAGCACTTATAAAATAAACGTGAAATAAATGTTGCCTCTGCCGCATGCAATGTGCGGCATGTGAATGCAACCTGTCTGCACAGATGAAACAAAACGCTCATCGAAAGGAATCACATGAAAAAACTTAAAGAGATTCTGCTTTCCATGAGACCCAAACAATGGTTGAAGAATGTTTTTGTATTGCCCGCCTTGATATTCTCGAAGGAATTTTTGGTGACCGGTCAAGTACTGCGTGCCCTGATTGCCTTCGCACTCTTTTGCCTGGCGTCTGGTTCAGTGTATATTTTCAACGACCTCTTGGATAAAAAGAAGGATTTACTGCATCCAATAAAGAAAAACCGTCCCATCGCATCGGGCAGACTCACCGGGCCGGAAGCTTTGCTTGCATCACTCCTCATCTGTTTTCTTTCCCTGTCGGGTGCATGGTTTCTGCAGCCCGCCTTCTTCCTGGTTTTAGTTGCTTATGTTCTTACCGTTGTGTCATATTCATTATGGCTTAAGCACCAGCCTATTCTCGATGTCATGGCGATTGCCGCAGGTTTTGTTCTTCGCACGTATGGCGGTGCGGTTGCAATTTCAGTTGTTGCCTCTCCCTGGCTCTTATTATGCACAACACTTTTGTGTCTGTTTCTCGCTGTCAATAAAAGAAAAGGCGAACTCGAAGGATTACAGGAAAATGCTGGTGCTCACAGAAAAGCTCTTGATGAATATACTCCCGAATTTCTTGAGCAGATGCTCACT
>CAZFWQ010000046.1:14530-14867 GCA_964522755.1 uncultured Oscillospiraceae bacterium
GGTTGCGTCACAGGATAAAACGGGTGAAAATCCGGAATATATTGCCACAACTGATCTGCCGCTGATTATCGATGGAATTCTCTGGGCCGCATCCTGTCTTATCATCGTTGCCCTATTCTATTGACCAGCATGAACAACATTTTTTACAATCACTCAGGACGTCGGTGCAACACGCCGGCCCGGCATGCTGGCGTAAAATGCGCATAAAATCCGCTGTGAACCTGCTTTTCCTTGTGTTATACTATTGCCAGTCCATTCCTGAAATAAGGCAAGGGAGGATTCTGCATGCTTTTGCAAATCACCGGTCTGTTCGGAGCCCTGTTCTCAGGCGATACCG
>CAZFWQ010000047.1:0-14660 GCA_964522755.1 uncultured Oscillospiraceae bacterium
GCCCTTGCAGTGCCCGATACAATATTAACAATCAACAGGGTGTTGACAGCAAGCCGGTTTAGTGGATGTGCACAACGCTTGTTTGACATAACAGGCGGTTTGTGATAAGATTTCGAGGAAATGAGGTGGACGCAGATGGAGAAGAACTCAATTGCCCAGATCCGGAAAGAGATGGAATGTTGTGTCGGCCAGAAGATTCAACTCAAGGCAAACAAGGGTAGGAAAAAGACCTTCGTAAAAGAAGGTGTCATCGAACATGCATATCCCAGCATTTTCACGGTACGGTTCGAGAATGAATACAATTCCACCCGGAAAGTTTCCTACAGCTACACCGATATCCTGACCAACACGGTTGAAGTCAGACCGGTTCCCCAACTGGTCGTCTGAAATCTTCAAAGTCGCCATATTGCAGCCAGCATGAAGACATATCAAGGAATGAAGAACCGGGAAACCGGTTCTTTTTCTTTGTGCTTTTTTCACTGTTCCTGCCGCTGGCCCGTCGCGGGCTTGCCCTGGATCCACGGGGATTGTCGCGAACCAGTATCGTCAGGCGCGGCAAGCCAGCACTCGGCAAGCCGGCATGCGGCAAGCCAGCACTCGGCAAGCCGGCATGCGGCGGGCCAGCACTCGACAAGCCGGCAAGCCAGTCCATATTGTACAGACTGCGTCTTTTGTATATAATGTACACTGATGATACATTCCTGCTGCAAGTTGGAAGGCGGTTTCCTGCAAAACGCCAGAACCAGGGCTTGCCGGATGAAGGATGGGCCAATGTGGAAATGGGCGGTGGAGGCTCCGGCGAAGATCAATCTGTCGCTGGATGCGCTGGAACGCTTGCCAAACGGATATCACCGGCTTGCCATGCTGATGCAGACTGTCGGGTTGACGGACGGCATTGAGCTGGAGGAACGGCCTGCGGGAATTGCCCTTTCTTGCGTAGATACGGCGCCCTACTTCCCCACCGGCTCCGGAAACCTTGCATGGAAAGCCGCTGCGGCTTTTTTTGAGAGGCATCCGGGACACGGCGGCGTGCACATCCGGCTAAACAAGAGGATTCCCGTCGCAGCCGGCCTTGCCGGAGGCAGCACCGATGCGGCGGCTGTGCTTGCAGGACTGAACCTGGTACATGGAACGCCTTTTTCCCCGGCGGAACTGTCGGAAATCGGGGTCCGGCTGGGTGCCGACGTTCCCTACTGCCTTGTCGGCGGAACCTGCCTGGCGGAGGGAATCGGTGAAATCCTGACCCCGCTGCCCTCTTTCAAGGATTTTTGGCTTGTGCTGGTAAAGCCGTCGTTTTCAGTCCCCACCCCATGGGTTTTCGCACGCCTGCGCCTTGATGAGATGGGAAAAAGGCCTGATACGGCAAAGCTTGCTGAACTGATTGCAAAACGGGATCTGCCAGGAGTTGCACGGGGGATGGAAAACATACTGGAAAGTGTGACAATGCCTTTTCATCCTGAGATTGGCCATATAAGGGAATGGATGCTCCGCCTGGGCGCGCTGGGCAGCCGGATGAGCGGGAGCGGACCGTCGGTGTTTGGCTTTTTCAGGGATGAACAGGCAGCCAGGGCCGCACACGAAAGGATATCACCGGTCTACCCCAATTGCTGGGTGGTCCAGACAGTAGATGGACCTTATGGAAGATGATATGACCAGAGGAGGAAACATCATGGCGAAGATACCGAAAATCAAGCTGGACAACTATCAACCGCTGCGGGAAGTCATCTTTGAGACTTTGCGCAACGCCATCGTGAATGGGGATTTGCGGCCCGGAGAACGGCTGATGGAAGTGTATCTGGCTGAACAGATGGGTGTGAGCCGGACGCCGGTGCGCGAGGCAATCCGCAAACTGGAAGCGGACGGACTGGTGCTGATGGAGCCGCGCAGGGGAACCCGCGTTGCAGAGATATCCGTGAAGGACATAGTGGACGTGCTGGAAGTGAGATCCATGCTTGATCGCCTTGCCACGGGCCTTGCCGCCACACGCATCCAACCTGCCCAGATAAAGGCGCTGGAGGCGGTGCACAAGCAATACGCCAACCATGTTCTGAAAGAGAACATCGAAGGAGCCATAAAGAAGGACATCGAATTCCACGATCTCATATACGTCGCCTCGGGCAACCCGCGCCTGATAGCCGCCGCAGCGAGTCTGCGGGAGCACATCTACAGGTTTCGGGTCATCTACCTGCGGGACATTTCCAAAGCGGTCGACGTGGAGGCCGAGCATGCCGGCATCCTGGAGGCGCTGCGCAGCGGACAGGAAAAGGAAGCATCCGCCCACGCGGAGTTTCATATCCGCCACCAGATGGAAACCATCATAGACAGCATGAGCGTGAAGACTTGACACGAGAAGGCTGCAGAAACACAATGCATATAACAAAAGAGTGATGAATGACCATTATAAATATGAAAAATGCAAAATATTCCTCATAATTCATATTTACAATGAAGTCCATCACTTGAAGCATACTGGAAGGGAATTGGGCATGAGCCTGTTGAAATGCGACATTCTTGATGAATTGGTTGCCTGGAAAAAACGGGCGGATCGAAAGCCACTTATTCTCACGGGCGTCCGCCAGTGCGGGAAAACCTATACACTGGCTGAATTCGGGCGGGAACATTACGAGGATGTCGCATACTTCAATTTTGAAGGGAACCAGGCCCTGGCTGAAAGATTTTCCCAGGATCTCGACCCTAAGCGCATCCTGCTCGAACTTGGCATCTTGAGGGGAAAACCCATTTAACCGGGGATCACGCTGCTGATTCTGGATGAAATCCAATTCTGCAGCCCGGCCTTGACGGCCTTGAAGTATTTTCAAGAATCGGCTCCGACATGTCATATTGCCTGCGCGGGCTCGCTTTTGGGCATTGCATTGTCAAAACCATATTCTTTCCCTGTTGGGAAGGTAGATTTTCTGTCGATGCGGCCATTGAGTTTTCGTGAATTCATCGTTGCCAATGAGGGAACGATGCTGGTAAGTTATTTGGACTTTGCCAAACATGCGCCTTCTTCAGATTTCCCCAAGGTATCTCTGATTTGGAAAAGCATTCCGGATCAAATAGCGAAGGAAAGCGGTAAATTCGTGTTCGGACACGTCAGGAAGGGAGCCAGGGCCAAGGATCTTGAAGATGCATTGCAATGGCTTGTCGATGCGCAAATGGCTTGTCGATGCGCAAATGGCAAACAAGGTTTCCAGAATCAGCAAGCCTGGAATGCCGTTGTCCGCCTATGCGTATCCTGGATATTTCAAACTGTACCTTTGCGATGTCGGATTGCTCAGGAGGATGACACGGCTTCCTGCTTCTGCCATTTTCGAAGAGTCTGCGCTTTATACGGAACTCAAGGGGGCATTGACTGAAAACTATGTGTTATGCGAGCTGCTGTCCTTGACGAGAGACGCCCCTTTCCATTGGAAATCGGAGAACACGGCGGAAGTGGATTTCATTGCGCAGTTGGCCGGAGAAATCGTCCCGATCGAAGTGAAGGCGGCCGCCAATGTGAAAGCGCGCAGCCTGGGCATATATCGCAAAGCATATGCGCCCAAAGTATCAGTCAGGACATCCATGCTGAACCTGAAGAGAGAGGATGGCCTGATCAATGTCCCGTTGTATATGTTGTGGACACTGAAGCCGCTTGTGAAGAAATGCATGACATGATTCCCACCGGTTCCAGAGTGGTTTGCTTCGGGGCTCATGACAGGCATGGCACAGCATGGCAGGTAGGCTCGCGGCTTATTTACTTGCCCCCCGTTCTGTGGTATCATAATCCTTGCGCATTTTCAATTGTGCGACATCCTTGCTCTGCCGAACTGGCAGGGCCATAGTCCAAAAGGAGGTGAAACAGGTCATGAACAAATACGAGGCAATGTTCATCATGAAACCGACCCTCGATGAGGAGTCCATCAAGGGCATCATCGACAAGATCAAGGGCATCGTCGAGGCTAACGCCGTGCCGGAAGCGCTTGAAGAATGGGGCCGAAAACGTCTGGCCTACGAGGTCCAGGACCACAAGGAAGGGTACTACGTGCTGATGCATTTCGCTGCACCGGCAGACTTCCCCGCAGAGCTTGAAAGAAATTTCAGGATCACGGAGGGAATCATGAAGTACATGGTCATCCGCAAAGACGCCTAAAAGGCGGTTTTGCAGAAGACAAGGCTTTTCGCGGACCTGCCTAAACGGCGGTAATGCGGGGAGTCATGCAATTCGGACGTTCGGGGAATATACCCGTGACATACGGGAAAAAGGCGGTACTTCTCATGAACAGAGTCATTTTGATGGGACGGCTCGTAGCCGATCCGGAAACGCGGTTCACGCCAAACAACATTTCAGTCACCCGGTTCTCACTCGCTGTCAACCGGCAGGGAAAACCTCAGGAAGGGCAACCGACCGCGGATTTCTTCGATATCGTTGCATGGAGGCAAACCTCGGACTTTGTCGGCAAGTATTTCAAAAAAGGCATGCAGGTTGCTATTGAGGGATATCTTCGCAACAACAACTGGACCGACAAGGAAGGCCAGAAGCGCTTCCGCACTGAAATCCATGTGGACCAGGCATATTTTGCCGACAGCCGCAGGGATGGCCAGGGCGGGAACGACAGTGCGCCGTCCGGCAGCGGTTATCAGCGTGGTTACGGAAACGGCGGCAGCGCCGGCAGTCCGGGTGGAAATCCGGGCGGCGGGTCCAGTCATCAGGGAGGCAACTCCGGAAGCCAGGGCGGTCACGCCGCAGCTTCCTCTTCCAATGCGCCCGTGCCGGAAACCGGAGACGGCTTTTATACCCTGAACGAGGATGACGAAGATCTTCCGTTCTGAAAAGCACACATTCGCGGATTCGGCCCATCCATCGCATGGGTGGCCGAAACCGTTTGCCGGGCCGTAAAGCCGCGGGTACAGCAATCCGCGCGGCGCTGTGGAGGTCCGGTCCATCTTTGCAACACACGGCATGTTTGCGACTGAAGTCGTAGCCTCTTCCCTTTTGTAGGGAAGGGGCTTTTTCTTTTTGTTCCAAGGGTATATGTCATAACGGCATTTGGCCTGCATCGTACAGGCCCATTTGTCGTTTTCGCAATGCTTGCGGTTTTCATCATAAGTAGGCTGCCGGCTTACTGTATCTTTCCATGAAAGATGTCATGCTGAGAAAGATGTCATGCCGAAGGAGCGTTCAGGAGTTTTGAACCACTCCGGAAGGTTTGAACCCGATGACATTCCAATTTGAAAGGAATATAATGAAGGAGAGAAGTTATGTCAAGAGATAAGGCAGCCAGTGAAATAGCAGATTCCGAATTCATCATGAAGCCAAAAATCGATGTTGCATTCAAGATGCTGTTTGGAGAAGAAAGTCATAACACGCTTTTGTCTTCCTTGTTATCAGCCATCATTGGAATGCCGCGCAGCACATTCGCTCATTTGGAATATCTGAACCTTGAACTGAGCCGATTCCACATGAACGATAAACTTGGCGTACTTGATGTAAGGGTACGCACGGAAGACAAGAAGGAAATCAACATTGAGATACAGCTGGCCCCGTATCCTTTCATGGCGAAGCGCAGCTTGTTTTACTGGGGAAAGCTGTTTACTTCACAGATCCAGGCGGGTGACAATTATGAGGCAATGGAAAAGTGCATCGTCATCAACATCATTGATTTTCCATATATCCCGTTGAATCGTTTCCATACTATATTCCATGTGTGGGAGGATGAGACAAGGCACATGCTGGATGATGTGCTGGAAGTACATTTTCTGGAACTGCCAAAGTTGGATATGAACCCTGAACGAACGGAGAACAAAGACATTACAGGCACTGGGACAGAGAGTGCTGTTCTTGTATCGCAAGAATCGGATGAAGTGACATTGACGGACTGGGCACGGTTTCTTCGTGCCGAAAACAGAAGGGAGCTGGAAGCATTGGCCAAGAAAAATCCAACGTTGGAATATGCCTACGAAATACTGAAAATTGCCAGTATGGACAAGGAGAAAAAGATGCTCTACGAGGCGCGGGAAAAGCAAATACTCGATGAAAAATCCAAAGCCTATGTGTTTGGAGAAGGGGCAAGAATTGCCATCGAGAAAGCAGTCGCGGCAGCTCGAATTGTTGCGACGAAGGAAGGGCTTGAAGAAGGCCGCGAGAAGGGCCGCGAAGAGGGCCGCGAAGAGGGCCGCGAAGAGGGCCGCGAAGAGGGCCGTGAAGAAGGCCGTGAAGAAGGCATGGCGCAAGGCCGGGCTGAAGGTGTCAAACAGGCAAGGAAAGCCTTTGTTTTACGTATGCACAAGATGGGATGGCCTGTGGAAGAAATAGCCATCGTGGCTGAGTGCACCCTAATGGAAGTGGAACAGATTATTGCCGGGGAGAACCTATAAAAGCAGCAAAAGAGTGGTTCAGCTGGAAACCACCAAGGATTCCATCCAAACTGAAAGGCAAAACTGAAACGCATGCAAATCGGCAGCTTCACCCCTCTGAATCCATACTTCCTGGCCCCCATGGCAGGCATCACGGACTGGCCGTTCCGCACCCTCTGCGTGGAGCAGGGGGCCGGCCTCGTTTACACGGAAATGGTGAACGCCCGCGCGCTTCATTATCAGGACCCGGACACAATCCACATCACCCAAACACGGGAAATCGAAAGACCGTGCGCCGTCCAGATATTCGGGCATGAACCGGACATGATCGCGGAAGCCGTCCGCTATTTTCTGACGCGTGCGGACATTGCCCTCATAGACATCAACATGGGCTGCCCCACTCCGAAGATTGTGAAAAATGGGGATGGCAGCGCCCTTTTGTCCAATCCGAAGCTTGTGCAGGCCATCCTGGCGGCGGCAGTGAAAGCGGCAGGGGGAGAAAAGCCCGTTACCGTGAAAATCCGCAAGGGGTGGGACGCAGGCTCCGTCAACTACCTGGATACAGGGATCATCGCGCAGGAAGCGGGAATATCTGCCATTGCGCTGCACGGACGCACCAGGGAGCAGATGTATTCAGGATCTGCGGATTGGGAAAGCATCCGGATGCTGAAGCAGGCCATCTCGATTCCCGTCATCGGGAACGGGGATGTGAGATCTCTGGAAGACGCCGCCCGCATGATGAATGAAACTGGTTGCGACGCCGTCATGATCGGCCGGGCAGCACAAGGGAACCCTTGGATATTCTCCAAAGAATCAGTGCCTCCTGCCGATGCCGCACAGCCCGCGAGTGCCATCCTCCCTTCCCCGCCCCGTGGCGGTTCTCCGGAAACCCTCCTGCAAACCATCTACCGCCACCACGACATGATGGTGGAATACAAAGGGGAACGAACCGCCCTGCTGGAAATGAGGAAACACATCGCCTGGTACCTGCATGGCCTGAAGGACGCCCATCACATCCGCACAGAGGTATACAAGGCGGAGAATGCGGATTCGGTGAAGCAGATTTTAGGAAGATTGCTGATACCATAGCAGCAACAGAAATCAATAACTGAATTATTCCTGTCATGCATGTCGGGTTGGCAGCTGAAGGCAGAGCAACCAAATTGAAACCACCATGTAACAGACTTCATGGCAATGTGATGATATACTGTAAAAGTAATATGGCTACCATTCGCGGAACTTGATTATCTCTAAACATTCCCTGAAATGCTGAAACTTCTTGTTACAATCGCATGCAGAAAGGTATGTAATAAGGCAGAAACACTGGGGGGGGTGGGATTGACAGTAATGGGATTCACGTATTCACAACAGGATGCCGGCAAGGCCGGCACAAATCCAGGCAGATCTCAAAATGCCTTTGTTGCGCGGGTTTCATGCAAGTTACAGTTTGTTTACACGTGCCACTGCATCGTTGACGCTCACAAATCAGGGTGATATAATTCCATTGAATTCAAGATGGGCCTACGGGTCTGTCCTGGAGGCCATTCCAAGTAAACAAAACCGGATTATCAGGGAAGAAAGCAGGCGTAATCCGGTTTTGCAAAGTGTCAGACCTGCTTTCAAATCGATTAAGGAGGATTTTAACATGAGGAATTCCAAAAAGCTCATTGCGGTTATCATGACGGTTGCCTTGCTGGCATCCATGATGGTTCCCGCACTGGCGGCGACCAATCAGTCCGAGGCAGACAAGCTTCTTGCAGTGGGACTGCTGAGGGGAAGCGGAACCGGCGGCCTTGACCTTGAATCAGACCTTACCCGCGCACAGGGCATCATCTTGACCGTCCGCGCCATGGGAGCGGAAGCTGCCGCACTCGCAATGACATCCGGTGCAGTCGCACTCGAGATGGCCAAGGTCAACGATGCGTCTGACATCCCTTACTGGGCAGCCAGCTATGCTGCATATGCCGTTAAAAACAACATCACCAACGGCACAAAAGTCAATGCAGACCTCACAATCACATTCTCCCCCTCAAACCCGCTTTCAGGCAAACAGTTCATCATCATGATGCTGCGTTCGCTTGGATACACCGGTGTCACACTTGAAAACTGCATTGAAAAGGCTCTTGCTGCCGGCATGCTGTCGGCCACCAAGGTCGTCGCGTACGCCATGGAAGACCAGATCACCCGTGACGACGCTGCCTACATCATCTACAGCACCGTAAACAATGGACTTGTTGCAATCGGCGGCGTTACACCTTCCGCCATCAAGCTTGTTTCCAAGCTTGTTGCTGACGGCGCAATTTCCGCTACTGCGGCTGCTGCCAACTTCACGTTTACTGCACCTACAGCGACTGCTGCACCTGCGTTTGCAGTTGCTGCTGTATCTGCTCTCAACATGAAGCAGGTTTCCGTCACATTCAACCAGGCCGTTGATGCAACCAAGGGCGCTGATGAAGCAAACTACAAGATTGCTGGAGCAGCTCCTGGCGATGCCACTATTTTGGCCGATGGCAAAACTGTCGTTCTGACCCTTGCGTTAGAGACCAAGATGCTGAATGCAACCGATGTTGAAGTCAAGGTTCTGACGGGGAGTGGCCTCGCTGCTGACTATACCGCAACTATCCGCGTCGTTGACTCGACTATTCCTACGCTTGTCAGCGTGAAAGCTACTGGCCTGAAGACTTTGGTATTGACTTTTAGCGAACCGGTTTATGACGCTGGTGGTGATGCTGTTGCCCTTGAAACCGACTTAATCACTGTCAAGAGCGGCATATACACCTATACAGTATCCGGAATCAAGGCTGATTATGCAAACAGCACTTTGACAGTTACTACAGGAACGAACCTTGTTGAAGGCGTCATGACCATCAAGTTAAACGCAATGGGCATGTCTGACGGCAATGCTCTCCGCGACTTTGCCGGCCTTGTGCTTATTCCACAAGATTTTTCCTTTACCTATGCTAAGGATACGTCCGTCGCTTCTGCGACAATAACTTCTGTTGCTTTGGAAACCAAGAAAGCCACTGTCACATTCAGCAAGATGGTATTCGGCGCGAATGTCATGCTGTATCACAGCGTGAACGGGATTGCTGCATATGGGACCGCCTTGGTAACCAAGACTGAAGCAAATGCCTCTGATACTTGGGAATTTGAATTCACCAATGCCATTCCTTCAGGCGCAATAACATTCTTCCTTGTCAGCGCAGACGTGGCGGCCGACCAGATCACCGACCTGTTTGGCGTGAAGGTCCCCGACCAGAGCTTTGCATTTACTGTCATCGCCGATGTCATTGCCCCGACTGTTTCTGCAGTGACGGTTAACGCCAGTACTTCCATTGATGTACAATTCAGTGAAGATGTTGACACGGCATCAGTGCTTGCCGCCAACTTCGAATTGAAGAAGGCTGATGGAACCGTTGTTGCTCCGACTGTTGCCTTGAAGCCTGCCAGTACGGACACGGTAAGGTTGACAATCGCACTAGTCGACAACGAAACCTACACGGTGACTGTCAAGGCTATGAAGGACAAAGCTTTGAACTCCATGGCGGCGGCTTATTCCACACAGGCACTGGTCGCTGACAACACCAACCCGACGGCAACGGCATATATCACGGATGCAAAGACCATTTATGTGGTGTATTCCGAAGCAATGAACAATGCAGCCATTTCTGCAAGAACAAATTATCTGGTAAAGAGCAATGAACTAGTTGATGCCGACACACTGACCGTGATTTCCCCCACCAAGGTGAAAATTGTTTATAATGCTGGTGGATTGGCTGCCACGAACGTTGTTACCATTGGCGCAGTCACGGATCTTGCTGGCAAGAAACTCACCACTAATACTACATTCTCTACTGCAGTTGCAGTGACAGCAGATGAGCTAACGTTTACCGCCGAGTTGACTGCGGTTAACAAGGTGAAGTTGACATTCAACAAGCAGTTGGCTACTTTCGATTCACTTGATTTCACTATCGCCGGCGCAGCATGGTATTCTATTGAAAGCAATACGGTTGTTGATTCAGTGAGTGTAATCGTTCTCGTACTCGACACGGATTTGGCCGCCAGTGCGACTCCTGTTGTCACCGCTGCCGGTGTGGCTACCACATCGACAGAAGGCACGATTTTGAAAGCCGCCGCAGTAACTGCTGCTGACAAGATCGCACCGACAATCAGTAGTGTTGTTTATGTTAGCGCTACAAGGATGGATGTTGTATTTACTGAAGCTCTTGATCCTTTATTGTTTGCAGGCGCTGGTATGAACGGATTCTCTGTTGCTAATGGTGGAACATTGACTTCTGCACTTGTAACAGCCGATAGCACGATCGTTACGTTGACAGGCACAGATTTTGTCATCACGACAGATGTAGCCTACAATGGAACAAACGGCTTGAAGGATGTTGCAGGAAATACGTTGGCTGCTGCCAGCATCATTGCTGATGCTACTGCCGCCGCGATTACTGTAGTTAATGCTGTTGCAGATAACACATTTACAATCACAACAAACTTCTATGCAACTGCTCTTGTTGTCGGAGAAGTTGACATGGATATTGCCGCAGGTATTCAAGCGACAAAAGCAATTAATGGTCAAACCTTCACGGCTACTGTTGCAGCAGGAGTTGCCACAATAACTTCTACTGTAGCTGCTACTGCGACAGCTGCAGCAACAACAACAACATTCACCATTACAAAAGCAGGTATTGTCAAAACAGTTACGATGGTTATTCCTGCCACAGTAGCAACTGTTGTCGGCCCACAACCCACTATTGCAGGGCAATAATCAGAGCAAGCTCCAGTCACGATGCTCCCTCACAATGAGGTCAGGCACTGTGAACAGAGTGTGAACAAACACAATCTGTCAGGAAAGAGGATCGTCTCGCAGGAGGCGGTCCTCTTCTTTATGCCCGCACTATTCAACATGACCGTTCTTTCAGATTCGTTGCAAAACAATTGTCATATTATCGAATGACTAAATGCAATGTGTTTCCCCATGAAAAACGATATAATTGATCATAAGGCAGAACAGGTGTGATTAGCTGGACATCACGAAAACACGAGGGGGATCATCATGAGAAAACCAAGGAATTCCATTGCCATCCTGCTTGCCGTTGCACTTTTCGTTTCGTTGCTTTCCCCATATGCCCTGTTCGCGGATACGAAGACCAACACGGCGCAAGCCGATGCATTGAAGGCGGCTACGTTGTTTAAGGGTACAAACAGCGGGTATGAACTCACTGGCATCCTAACCCGGGACCAAGGCATTACCCTGGCGTTGCGTGCTCAGGGATTGGAAACAGCAGTACTGGCCCTGACCGATGTCGAAGTTGCCATTACTTTGGGTAAAGTGGCAGATGCCGACAAAATCCCAGGATGGGCACGGAAATACATCGCATTCGCTTTGAAACAGACTCCGGCCATAACGACGGGCGTAAGCAAACTGGCTGATGGCAGGGTAAAATTCGCACCTGAACAGGAAATGAGCGGAAAGCAGTTCATTACTTTCATGGCGCGCGCCATGGGATACGATTCCACACTGGATTCAAGTCTTGACTCAGCAGTGATTTCAAAAATGCTGTCGGCCACGCAGGTGGTCAGTTATGCATCGGTAAACAAAATGACGCGCGGACAGGCAGTCGACATCATGTATACCGCAGTGAAAAACGGCGTCATGTCGGGCGGTATCAAACTGGTTGACAAACTTGTTCAAACAGGGGCAATCACAACCATTTCCGCGATAGGCCTGGGATATGCGGAGCCGGTTTTGACGCCTACGCCAACGCCGATAGCCGTGATGGTCCCCTTGGCAGTTTCCTCAGTTGCCGCCGTTAACTGCAAGCAGGTGCAAATAATCTTCAATCGTGAAGTGAATCCTGACTCCATAGTGGCAGTCAACTTTGAGCTGAAGGATAATGGTTCAACATTGAAAACTGCAACACCTAAACTGGCTGCAGATAAAAAAACGGTTCTCCTGACATTGGATGGATCACAAGCCCTGACAAATGCGTCTATTGCCAAATTGACTGTGAAGAAGAGCATCAGGGATGCAACGGGAGCCAACCTTGGAATAGATTATGTAAATTCAGAATTAGCTGTCTTTGACGCAAAACTGCCTGAGCTTCTGAATATTTCCGCTATTGGCAGCAAATCGATTTTGCTTACGTATGATGAACCGGTTTGGAATGGATCTTCTCTTTCAATCGCTTCGGCCAACTTCTCAGTCAAAAGCGGAATCTATTCATATTCAGTTTCTTCCGCCATCGCAAATCCGGTAGACAAGACAGTCTTGCTAACACTCGGAGGACCGCTGCATCTTGGGGCAGTTACTGTCAAGTCAAATTCAAATGGAATGAGTGCTGGTTCCGTTACCGACTTCGCAGGCTATATCTCCCTTCCAAAGGAGATCGTTTTCACCTATGCCCCGGACACAAGCCCCGTCACTGCAGCGTTGCAGAGTGTGAACCGTTTTACCAGAAAAATTGTAGTCAAGTTCAATAAGCCGGTTTTTGGCACCAATGTCCGGCTATACCAATTGGTCAGCGGTGT
The DNA here is from genome assembly GCA_964522755.1 of uncultured Oscillospiraceae bacterium. Classification (GTDB taxonomy): domain Bacteria; phylum Bacillota; class Clostridia; order DSM-8532; family DSM-8532; genus JAEWSN01. The sequence continues at coordinate 12,877 of CAZFWQ010000047.1, forward strand.
TGATGACTATGGATCGACGTTGATCTCCAAGACGGAAGCAAATGCATCTGACACATGGGAGTTCACCATGACCAATGGCATTCCCACCGGCACTGTTAATTTCTTTCTGGTAAACAGTGCCACAGCGTCTGAACAGTTGTCCGATTTGTATGCCCAAAAAGTGCCAAACCTTAACCTCGCTTACACTGTTGTGGCTGACATCACACCCCCAACAGTAGCGGCCGTTTACATAAATGGTAATACTTCCGTGGATGTGGTCTTCAGCGAAGAAATTGATTCGACAGAAGCAGATAAAATTGCCAATTTTGAAATCAAAAATGCTTCCGGTATGACTCAGATCATTTTTGACGCGCAGTTGCAAGCCGATCAGCAGACGGTCCGCCTTCTGGTTCCCCTTGTGGATTTAGCAACCTACACTATCAAGGTGGTCTCCATGAAAGACCTTGCCGGCAATGCCATGACCTCTTCCTATACGGTATCCAAAATGATTACAGACAGTTCGAATCCGAAGGTGACGGCGGCATATGCCGTGACGGCAGATCGGAAGATTTACATCACATTCAGTGAAGCGATGAATACCACCGAGTTGGGAATGAAGACTAGTTATCTCGTGGACCGGGATGGGGGAACGGTCAACTTTCAACTGCTTGGTGATGCGGACAGCGTTGTCGTTTTGGATAACCGGCATATAGTCCTGACAATGGGAATGGCTATTTCATTCCCTTCCGTTAAAATGGCCGCCATGCACGATCTTTCGGGAAAGAAACTTGGTTCAGATGTGTTGTTTGAGTATACGGGCGAAGCAGGGAATTTGTTGAACATTGGCACACAGGTAGTTTCACTGGAAAAAGCCGAACTGATTGACTATAATGTTTTGCAGCTTACATTCAACACACTTATTGCTGCGTTTGGCAGGAATGATTTCTTGCTCAGAAACGACTTGGATGGTAATACCTTCACTTCGCCCATTGGAATCGTGAGCGGCATATCCAGCAGCGAAAATGCAAGCGGGCAAAGTGAATGGATTGTCCTCTTGGATAGGAACCTGAATTCAGATGCGACCTATACCGACAACGGCGTCGTGAAGTCAATTGAAATCCAGGTGCAGCCTAGTGGGACGATAAGCGCAAGCAATGTCCTGATATCGTCTGTAAACCACGCATCCGCGCGGACACTGGTTGACTATATGGGTGGTGCCATGGCAAAGGATGGAAGCGGAAACCCCATCATCACCTGGAATGACTTTAATGGAGACGCCAAGCTCGATACGGTCGTTGTGAAGTATGATGAAGCCATTCTGGAGTCTACCCTAACCATACTGGACTTCACAGTTTCAGGTTATAAAGTCAGCGGCATTTCCATAGATTCCGACGGCCTTGTTGCGGCTGGGTTTGCAGGCGATCATATTGTGACATCCCGCTATGTGGTGCTGAACATCACAAAGGCAGGACAGACGAATGATGCAGGAACAAAACCGGCTGTGACCCAGTTGTATCCGATATCGGACAGGCAGGGAAACGTGATCGAGTGAGGGTGCGTGGCACGAATTCTTCAAGGCTCTGATCAGTCATATTGAGATTTATGAATGAATAGGAAAGGCGTTCACCCCGACGACAGGGGATGGACGCCTTTTCATATCAGCCAGACGGGAACAAAGTGATTGTTCCGGTCAATTGGAATGATGTCATTGCATAGGCAGATTACATTTCCGGGACCGATTTGCTTTCCAGTTTGGGTCAGAAGGGGGAAATGCCGGATGGCATCTCTTTTCGGATTTCCACTTT
>CAZFWQ010000048.1:0-7518 GCA_964522755.1 uncultured Oscillospiraceae bacterium
GCGCCGCATATCCGAGTAGTTCCACCAGAGGGTGAAGGTTCCGACCTTGCTCCCGTCATCCGCCACAACGAAAAAGCAGCGACGTTCAAGTTCCCTCACCATCGGAAGGTACTCCAGGCGGAAGTAAGAGAGAGCCTCTTCCGCGCTGTCAAACTCACCGACAGATGCTTCGATTTCCGCCCAGTCCATTTCATCTCCCAGATTGAACGATACAAAACGGAACCCTTCAGGCAGCGGCTGTATGGGGAGGGGCTTTCCCGAATCGCGACACATCAATACATCGTAGTAGGGAATTGATTTATCCAGCATGGTTCACCTCGTTTCCTCAAATCAAACCCGCCGATGAGGAAGGCTGCTTCATGCCTGTTTCGCATCAAGCCCCGGCATTTCACCCACAAGGCTGCACAGGCTTCGTCTGGGCATGCCGCCGCCGAAACCTGCGGCGGACATGACGGCTGTCTTCCATTTACACCATTATACTTTATTACGACGACTCCCGCCGTATGGATAAATGCACACAAATGAACCCCGTCGTTGCGTCAGCCGTCTTATTCAATGCAATGATATGCACGCTTCCATCCCGTTGTTGCGTCAGCCGTCCTGCTTAATGAAATAACCTGCACGCTTATGTTTGAAGGGAGTTTCCCATGAAAAAAAGAATGCATCTTCCCCTTGCCTTCCTGATATGTCTCATGCTGACGATATCTTCCTGCGGCGCACAAGCCGGCGAAAACCTTATGTCAGGCGTCAATCCGATGAGACAGACCACATCCGGGAATCCTGAAAACAAGGAGTTCACGTCATCGCTTTCCGGATTCTCGTTGAAAATGCTCCAGAAGACGGTTGAAGCAAATCCGGCGGGCAATGTGCTCCTGTCCCCGCTGTCAGCCTATTTTGCCCTATCCATGACGCTGAACGGGGCTGCCGGCAATACGGCCGCGGAAATGAAATCCACACTGGAAACGGGCGGCTTGTCATTGGAATCGTTGAACAATGGGGTTTCTGGATGGATGAACGCTTTGTCGCAGCAAGACGCCAAAGCAAAATGGTCCATCGCAAATTCCATCTGGTACAATAAGGGATTTCAGATTGATGGGACATTCCTGCAAACGAATGCGGACTATTACCTGGCAGATGCCCGCATGCTGGATTTCAGCAGCGCGTCCGCTCCAGGAACCATCAATGGATGGGTCAAGGAAAAAACGGATGGAAAAATCGATGAAATCGTGACAAGCATCCAGCCCGACGTAGTCATGTACCTGATCAATGCGGTCTGGTTCAAAGCCGACTGGAAGACTCCATTCAAGACGTCAGGCACACAACCGGGCACGTTTCATGGCCCTTCAGCCGATACGCAGGCCAAGTTTCTGAACAGGACCGGAAGCATCACATATCTGAAAAGTTCAATATGCGAAGGCATCCTCATGCCCTATTCAGATGAGCGGTTTGCCTTTGTGGCCGTGATGCCTGAAGGTTCCCGGTCTCCCCGGCAGATGATTGCGGACATGGCTCCGTCAGATCTCTCCGCTTTGCTGAAAAGCGGAACTGACGAGCAGATTTCCCTCCGGATTCCGAAATTTGAAACCCGATATGAAATCGACCTGATCGACCCGTTGAGGCAAATGGGCATGAAAGCCGCATTCATACCTGATGTCGCCGACTTTTCGCTGATGAATTCCGACCGCCAGAAAAATCTCTACATCAGCGGCGTCAAACAGAAAACATATTGCCGTGTTGATGAAAAGGGTACTGAAGCTGCAGCTGCGACTTCCGTGGAAATGACCACCACGGCCATGCCCCTGTCTGACATGGAACTCGTCTTCGATCGTCCTTTCATGTATGGCATACTCGATGTCAAAACAGGAGTTCCGGTGTTCCTCGGACTGATGGAGAACCCGAATTGATTTCACGCGTCTCCGGCAACCTTCCGGTAACGATAGTCGTTCTCAGAACCCGCTCATATTGACGGTTTCAGCGTTTCGTGCTAAGCTTTTTCCAAGGATGGGCGATGGTTTTATTAACCCGCTCATTTGTTGAATGTGGAGGAAAGACTGTGAAGAAGTGGCTGGTTAAAACGTTTGTCCGAAATCCGGACGACACCCGCCTGGATTCGGTTCGTCAACAGTACGGGCAGCTGGGCGGCATTGTCGGCATCATAATCAACTTGTTTCTTTTCGCGACCAAGCTTGCGGCGGGTACGCTGTTCCATAGCATCTCCGTTACCGGTGACGCTTTCAACAATCTGTCCGATGCCGGATCTTCCGTCGTGTCTCTGGCAAGCTTCCGGATGGCCGGAAAGCCGGCCGATGAGGACCATCCCTTCGGCCACGCGCGCATTGAATATCTCGCAGCCTCCATCGTAGCCGTAGTAATCCTATTCATCGGCGGGGAACTCATCCAGACCTCAATCGGCAAGATCCTGCACCCGGAGGATACTATTTTCAGTTTGCTTACGGTAATCGTCCTGATTTTTTCGATCCTTGCCAAACTCTGGCTTTACACCTTCAACCGCTTCATGGACATACGCATTCAGTCCTCCGTCATGCAAGCCACCGCAATAGACAGCCTTTCCGACGTGCTGACGACATCGGCCGTACTCATCTCGGCATTTCTGGCATTTGTCCTGAACGTCCGGCTTGATGGCTGGATGGGCATCGGCGTGGCCATCTTCATCATGGTGTCAGGATTGAGGATATTGAAGGACACCATTGCAAGCATCCTGGGACAAGGCCCGACGGAAGAAACAAAAAACAATCTCGAGGCAATCATCATGGCGCACGAAGGGGTCCTTGACCTTCATGACCTCATGGTGCATGACTATGGGCCGCACCGGACTTATGCCTCCGTACATGTGGAGGTGGATGCGGGAGTGGACATCCTGCTCAGCCACGAGCTGATCGACGACATCGAGCGGGACATCCTGCGTGACATGGGCATCCACCTCATCATCCATCTCGACCCAATCGTCACGGACGACCCGGATGCGAACAAGGCACGGGAGCTTGTCGACCGCCTGCTTACTGCCATCGAACCGTCGCTGACTTTCCATGATTTCCGCATGGTGAAAGGCCAAACCCACAGCAACCTTATTTTTGACATGGTGGTGCCATTCGGTGTCCGCATGGGCATGAGGGAACTTACCGACCGTTTCCAGATGGATCTGTCAAAGAATGACCCAAAGCTGAGAGCCGTCATCACATTGGACAGGGGCAGCGGTTCAGCACCCAAATAATGCGTTGAGCCGGAGTCTGCAAGCAAGGCATGCGTTCATGCGCAGGACATGCGTTCATGCGAAGGGCATGCGTTCATGCGAAGGGCATGCGTTCATGCGAAGGGCATGCGTCCATGCGTATCCCGATCAGTCAAATGCCTCGACGGCCGATATCATGGCCAGATAGTTTTCAACCGGCACATAATACGGGATGCTGTTGCCCGAGCCAAGGGCATACCCACCCCGGGTTGCAGCCCGCTGCAGCATGTCGACGCTGCGCTGCCAGATGGCTTCCGGTTCTCCGCGGCAGACAAAGTCAAGATCAATGCCGCCCAGGATGGCAATCTGACCGTGCCATGCCTCATATGCCTCTTCAACAGGAAAAATCTTGTCTTCATAAGAATGTTTCGCCTGGTACCCGATGGTGCCGATCACGTCCTCCATCACTTCCTTCAGTTGACCGCAGGAATGCAGGATGGCAGGCTTTCCCGCGGAATGGATGGTTCCGGCGATTTCCTTGTGCCACGGCACCACCAGCCTTTTCATCATTTCCGTGGACAGCATGGTCTGGGTGGAATGTCCCCAGTCGTCATTGGAAATGAGCGCGCCAACGGCCTCATGGTTCGCGACGTGGGCATAGTACCGCACCAGCCGCGAGCCGACCGCTTCAAACATGTCTTCAACCAATGGCATGTCGTCAACCATCATATAGCAAAGGTCTTCATAGCCGACAATCTGGATTACGTTTTCCAGCACCCCGCCCGGCCCGTATACGATGAATTTCATTCCGGCAGGCAACTCAGGTGCAAGCGTATCAAGCCGGCTGAAGTCGCAATCGTCCGGTTCCGGCCACGGATACCGATCGAACGCAGCCCTGTCCGTCACCAGCCCGTCATGGCTCTGTGAAACGGACTTCATGCCCGCCACCCCATGCTGCGCGGACGGGAAGCCGAAATCCGCGGCATGCAGCGTTGTGTAGTCGTACCCGGCCGCGTGGAAGGCCCGGATCATCATCCGGCAGCGGTCGACGGAGTCCTTGACGCTCTTCATCCCGCTCAGGCCGGCATAGAGATCTTCATTGAGGAAGAACTCAAAAAGGGTAGGCCGCTTTGGTACCTTGCGGGACAATACGGCCAGCATGTTGTCGAAATCCGGCTCGAATTTCCTTGCAATGCGGTGTTCCAGCGTTGTCCACAGCGGATTGAAAGCTCTCATGACAAATCCCCCTCGCGTCATTGACATTATCTGATAATTTCCCTGCAGCGTATACAAGGTATCATATGCAGATTGGCTTTCCAATCAATAGTTGCTGGTACCTCCAAAAAAATCTCTTTGGATGCGCCCCTGAAGTATTTCTATTTCACTGAAGCATTCCTTTAAAACGACCTCTTCCATATGTCCCAGCTGATTTGGGGCTACCCAATTGCCAAGCTCCTGATTGTTTTGCAGCGCCAGGGCCTGGCTCCACAAACGAAATCTCGTCACCGCCTCAAACGCCATGACAATGTCCCTGCGCGTTGAATCAAGGATGATTCCCGCGCGCGAGATGGCATCCAGACGCGCAATCGTATTCGTTTCCATGACGCCTTGCTTCAACGAGTACAACCTGACGAAATTGACGATGGCCAGGTTTGGCGCCTTGATATCGAATTGGCCCGGATGCTCTTTTCCCCCCTCTGTGATGATTGAGCCAAACAGCCTGATCGGAGGACTGAAAAGCAGGGCATTCTTTGCCAGCTGGACCAAAAACAAAGGCGTCTCCAATAATACTGAATTCAGATGCGACCTGAGTTCCCTTGCCAGTTCGGGTTTCCCGGCCACGGCCCTGAAATCGAAGAAAACGCTGAACTCCATGATATCATCAGGATTTGACTGCCTTATCCAGTTGTCAAAGTATTGCATCCAGACCTGCATGGGCTGGCACCATTTGGGATTATTGGCCATTTTTTGTCCATTGCATTTCCTGTATCCCGCCAACTCCAGGCCCTGGCAGATTCTATTCGCCAACTGCAGGAAATATTTCTGAATCTCATCATTGTCCATCCCGTCATCCAGCCTGTAGATGATCGCATTGTCCTGATCGCTGTATAGGGTCTGCGACTCCCTGCCATGGCTTCCCAGCCCGATGAAGACATATTCCGCCGGCGGCTTTCCGATTTCATTTATTGCGATGTCGATAAGCTTTTTGGTGGTTGCATCCGTAACTACTGAAAGCATTTTCGTAATTTCAAAGGATGATGCGGCATTTTCCAGCAGTGATTTCACAAGTTCCTGCGTTCTGCCGCACAGGATCACAACATCATCGATTTGCCGCGCCCTTCCGATGGCCTGTGAAATATCGGAAGCCATGCTGTTCGGCAGCTGTAAAAGATTTTCCAGATCCACTTTTATTTCGCCGTATTCATTGCCTTCCAGGTTTCTTCGCACAAGAACCATGAATTCCATGCCTGATCGAGATGCTTCACTCCTCAGTGTCATGCTGCAATTCAGCAGGCTGCCGTCACAACGCCTGACGACCCCCGGAATGTTCGTTTTGGATTCCCCCGCTTCAGGATCCATCAAACAATCTCTCCAGACACGATTCCCTTCAATGTCCGGAAAGATATCGTCAATTTCCAATAACTCCAGGTGCGCTTCATCACAGCCCAGCAGTTCATACATGACTGCGTTTGCATAACTGCAGCGCGATCGGGAAATGAACAGCGCCCCCTCGGTTGCAGCCTCGGTCAGGGCGCGATACCGCTCAACGGATTCCCGCAGCAGCCGTTCGGCATTCCGTCTGGATTTTTCAATTCCAAGCCCGTTCCTGACCAAATACAGCAGCAGTAAAAGGACAACGCCGGCAATGATCAGGGACACCGTAACAAAATGACCTCTCAGAATGGCCGTTTCATCAATGACGTCCTTGTCATAGATGCCGGTCCCTATTACCCAGCCCCATTTTTCAAACAGCATGACGTATGATTCTTTGGCTTCGAGCCTGTCCTTGTTATCGTTCCATTGCCAGACATAGTTGATGAACCCTTCTTTTTTTGCTTTTGCAAGATTTACAAATTCGACGAATATCCTGACGCCTCTCGCATCCGTGAACTCCGATACATCCTTGCTGATAAGGTCCGGGCGATATGGATGCATCAGGATTTTCGGAGTCAAATCCTGGAGCCAGAAGTACCCTTTTCCATCACCGCCGTACCTCATCGCTTCGATACGTTTCTTTGCCAGGTCCTGCGCCTGTTCCAGCGTCGCCTGGCCGCTTTCGGCTTCTTGCGCCGCTTCGTCGAGGACACCATGCGCAACCCTTGCCAAATCACGGATGCCCTCCCGTTTCTTTTCGATGAGCGATTGCTCAAAGTACGGCAGCAGCAGGACAAACAGGGCGGATATGAATAAGATGAACGCCATCGCCGCGGGCATGAAAATGCTGAGAAAAAATGAAACCCATGAATGTTTGCTTTTTTTCATTGCCTTCGGTGCGGAAACAGTGCTGATATTGGCGTTCCTGCTTGAAATGTCCAAAATGGCGTCCCTGAATGCTTTCCATTGCCCGATTTCAACTTCTATCCCGATTTCCGCATCCCTGGCATGACTATCGGTACCGGCCGACATGACCAATCCCTTTTTGTGAGCCAAATCAACAAGTATTTTCCGTTCTTCCTCCGAATCGAAAGCATGGATTGATTCAATCCCGTCAAGTCCGGATTCGCATAATTCATTCACTATGACTGCAAGCTTTGCAAAATCCGGTTCGGATTTGAGCGGATGCGCCAAAACCGTCAATCCGCCTGCATCATGGACTGCCTTGATGGCCTCCCTTGTGGTGGTCTTGAAGATTGGAGCCTTCTCCGAATCCGTATCCGACAGGATTCCGTGAACATGCAGCATTGCATCAAGCGCTTTGCTGCCCGCATGAAAACCATAAGCCAGCAAATGGATCATGGTATTGTCGTGGACCGTCGTAAGTTCGATTCCCGTTACAAAGCCTATGCCGTATTTCACCAGGAGCTGCCTGAATGGCTCCAGCCCGGCCACCGTATCGTGGTCCGTCAATGCCGCATATTTTACGCCTGCCTTGTTAATCTTTTCCGCAAGAAGTTCAGGGGAGTTTTCACCATCACTGAAGTTGGAGTGGCAGTGCATCTCGATCTTAATCGTAACCGGATGTTTTTCACCCGGCTTGACGTATGTGACTGAACGATTCCATGTTCCGGTTTCTGATGGCACTTCCGGTTTCTTAAACATATGATTCATCACCACGATGACCTTGTCGTTTTCTAATGATTGTATATAGATTCCCTGCAAACATCAAG
>CAZFWQ010000048.1:7618-14608 GCA_964522755.1 uncultured Oscillospiraceae bacterium
GGCGCATGCGTTGCTTTCCATTTTACGCTGCGATATGATATTGAGTGAACGCTGTGGATGACTGTAAACGCACATGGACTATGGGTCGTTACGGGAGGGTCTCCTTGGATGAACTTGATATCATTTCTAACACCGAGTATGAAAAAGCACTGGACAAAGGCCTGAGGGAGAGCTTCCGATTGCCTGGGCAAGGCAAGGCAAAGCATCTTCTTTCTCTGGATGAAGTGCTCAAGCCGGATGAACCGCGGATTGAGAAGGATCTTGGCGTGCGGGAGATACTGCTGGATCGGATTGCCGGAACCGCCAGCCCCGCCCGGCGGAATGCCTTCACCCCAAACTTTCTGCCCTTGCTGGACAGGGATACGGAATTTGCCGACAAGTGGATAAATGTCTACAGGCATCAGGTGAGGGAGGGCTTGCGGGATGCCATTGAGACGTACGAATATAAGGGCATGCATTACGTGCGTGAGGGAAACAAGCGGGTGAGCGTTCTGAAATGGCTGGGCAGCGCCGCGATCCAGTCTCACGTCACCCGGCTCATTCCGGCTTTCAATCCCGCCGATGCGGAAAACCGCCGTTATCACGCATTCCTTCTCTTTGAACAGGTCACCGGAATCTCCTCGCTCTGGTTTTCCTCGGAAGCGGGTTTCGACAGGATGACCAGGGTTCTGGAGGAATTCGCGGCTCCGGCTCCCATGACGCCCGATTCGTGCAGACTATTCATGGATTCCGTCCATTACCCGTTCCGGCTTGCATTCAAGGAATTGGGGGGGGACAGGATGAACATGACCACAGGGGATGCCCTCCTTGAATACCTGAGGTTCTATCCGCCCATGAAGCCTTTTGCGGAAAACAAGATTGCGGAAAATCTAAAGAAGCTGATGAGGGAATTCCGATATTACAATGACTCTTCCGCCACGGCCACCGTACCGGCACCGGAGGGCTCCGGGAAAGTTCGCCTGAAGCGCCATGCCGTGCGGTTTTCAACGGACATTTTTCAAAACGCATTCAACAGGCCGGCGGCCAATCCATTGAGGATTGCCTTTCTCCATCTGGCCGACAAGGATGGATCTACCTGGACGAAGGCGCATAGCCTGGGTATTGAATGCGTTTCGGACCATCTTCCTTCCGGTGCCGTCAGTGCATGCCTGCTTGCCGATGAAGGGGCCGGCATGGAGGATGCCGTCGCCGGCCTTGTCGCGTCGGGCAGCTGCATCATTGCCTGCACAGCCCCTTCCCTGTTCGACAAAGTGTTTCATGTCGCGCTTGAATATCCGGACATCAGGTTTTTCCAGTGTTCACCATTGCCTTCAAATCGCCATATGACGACATATTACGGAAAACTTTACGAACCTTTGTTTCTGATAGGCCTGATTGCGGGATTGACGACAAGGACCGGAATCCTGGGCTGGCTGGGCCCTTCCGGCCAGCCCGGCTCACTGACTGCGGCAAATGCCTTCCTGCTGGGAGCCCGGACGATGCGGCCGGGTACGCGGCTGATTTGGACAACGGGAAATGGCATCATGGCAGCCCCCCAAACAATGATGATGGACAAGTGGGAAGACCCGGCCATTCAGCGTCTGGTCCTGGAAGGCGCGGATTGCATTCTGGCAGCGCCTGACGATGGTTTCTCATCCCGCGGGCAAACAGGCCTGATTCCTTTCGCCTTGCTGTGTCCGCAGGATGGGACCCCATGCACGTCAGACAGCTGCCTTGCTTCCGTGGCGTGGGACTGGGCGGATTTTTACGGAAGACTTTTCTCACAGTGGGTGGACCACCGGGGCAATTGGCCGCGCCATCCCGCGAAGCCCCCATTTGTCAGTTTCCTGGGCGGCATGGACAGCGGGTTGACGGATATCAGCTGGAAACCGGAATCCTTTGCCCCCGAAGCCCGAAAGCTGATTCACCATCTTCGGCAGTCCATCATGGAAAAGCGATTTTCGCCGTTTCAAGGGCCGCTTCATGATTCCGAGGGCCAACTCAGGGTTTCCGATGGCCTGCGCATGGAGGACAGGGCTATCCTCGACATGGACTGGGTGGTGGAAGGTGTAAGTCGGATATGCCCTTGAACGTTGAGCAAGGGATCATGACAAGAAAGACATGGTTCTTCCCTTTCTCGAGTACTGCAAAATTGCCGCAGAATCACGAAATACCTTTTCAGGTTGCGGCCATGATTTTTGCGTACAAATCCTCACCATAGCTTGTCGACAAGGGCTCTCCCGGCTCGATCCGGAAGGAGCGGAAGCCATCCTGAGCCCGTTCCGCTCGCAGGAACAGCGTCTTTTCAGGCTTGCGATCCTGCATGCCGAGGGCAAATTCATACAGGTGAGTCACGTAGAGGACCGCCACATCCCGCTCATGGAGCGCCAGCACGATGTCCGTGGCGATTTGGGCGCCTTCCCGCTCCGTCGTCGTGGCGAAAGATTCATTGAGCAGCAGCATGGATCTGGATGTGAGCCTCCTCACGATGGCGTCCATCCTGGCAAGCTCCTCTTCAAGCCGGCCATGATCCATGCCGGCATCCTCTTCCCTGGGAAAATGAGTGAACACGGCATCCCGGATGCTCGCCCGGTATTGTGCCGCCGTCACGAACAGCCCGCATTGCATGAATACCTGCGCCAGGCCGATGCTGCGCAGATAAGTTGATTTTCCGCCCTGGTTTGCCCCCGTGATGATGAACAGGTTTGTTCCCTCCGCCGACAGCCGGTTTGCGACAGGTCGCGCATGTTCGGACAAGGCCATTCCCGCATCTGCGAGCTCATCAAAAACAAGAACAGGGTTTTCCATCGGTTCATGCACGGGAAAACATACCTGGATGCCCATTTTTACAAATATCTTATGCAGGTTTATGCATGCTTCATAAAAACCCGTTTCAAACCGCAGAGCGGCGAAAAAACGGAACAAATCATCTGAAAACCTGCTGATGACCCGCAAGATGTGGACAAATCCGGCTTCCTCCATCTCAGCGGCGCTGCGAGACAGATTGATGTCATCCAGATAAATGGTTCCTTCTTCTTTCCGGCCAAACATTCCTCCTCCTGTTTTCCAGAAGGCCGGCGGATTCGAAATCTTCCGCAGAACGTGGCCGGCACCCTTCATCCCTTGTCCCAGTCCCGATCCGATGACAAGACGTCCTTTGCCGGCCAGCGAACGAAGCTCCGCAACATGATCGTCCGCCTTTGCGAGGAACGCATCCGACAGAAGCGAACCGACACGGACGCAGAAAGCCTGCAGGCCCTTTGAATGAAAGGTTTTTTCATGCGCCGCGACAACCTGCCTCAGCATCCTGGCCTTGTCAATGAGCAGCACGAGCAGGCCAAGGGCCTTCTGCACCTTCTCCGACATGGGAACCATCTGCGCATAGTTCGGCTGGTTCATGTTCCGATAGAAAAGGGCATCTTCCACCGCTTCCGAAGAAAGCCTGTAGAGCTTCTGCATGGCCGCCGGATACCGGATGCCGTCTTTCAGGATTTCCTGGCGATACATAATGACCGACGGATCCGACACGGAAACGGGAACGACCTGACGTGCAGTTTCCCGCAAAAAGGGATCCTGCCGCGCCATCGCGTCAAAAACTACTGATAAGTTGAGGTCCGCAATGATGTCAGACACGAGGCTGTCTTCATTCGGCACTGTCTGCCGCTCAAATCCCGCAGGCCGGGCAACGCCGGCATTCCTGCCGCCTCCCGCATGCCTGTAAGATCCGGCATTCTTCTCAACAGCCGGATATCCCCCTGCCCGGCCAATTCTGGCGGCAGTACCGGCACCACCTGCCAGTTCATCCTCGTCCGAGCCAAAAAGCAGATACGGTTTCATGTTCCCACTCTTTCCTTCACGCCGGCGTCATATGCAGACTGCCTTTCATGTTCCCACTCTTTCCTTCACGCCGCGGTAATCAAGGTGGTATTTTGCAGCGATTGCGTGCGCATAGGCTTGCCCGTCTGCCGGCCTTCGCATGATGCGGTAGGTTCGGACATCCGTGTTTCCCTCCCTGACCGCCGCCACAAGGCTCACGGCTTTGGGGCTTGACACAGCCAGTTCGTGGATATGCGTCACATACAGGCAGAAACAATCAAGGGCGGCGAAATGGTCCAGGATGCGTTTGCCCATGGCGTGGGCATCGCGCGTTGTCGTTGTCGAGAACAGTTCGTTGAGGATGACCAGGCTTTGCTCCGTGGCCTTGTCCAATATGGCCCGGACACGGAGCAATTCCTCCTGCAGCCTGCCTGATTGCGCCCCAATGTCCTCTTCCACGGAAAAATGCGTGAAAATCGAATCGCAGAGGAACACCCGGGCTTTGCGGGCGGGAACCGGGCATCCAAGGGATGCAAGAAAAAGGACCTGCCCCAGCGCCCTGGCATATGTCGTCTTCCCACCCTGATTCGGTCCCGTCAGCACCATCAGCCGCTCATCACCGCTGAGCAGGCAATCATTCGGGATGACTTCGGCTCCGGATTCCATGCATTTCACCGCGAGTGCGAGGTCATACCCTTCCACTATCTCCAGGCGGCGTTCGGAGGACAGCTCCGGATAAGAAAAAGAATATCCGTGTTTTCGCAGCGGGGCCAGAAAAGAATGGCAGGAAAGATAGTATTGGATTTCCCGGTCAAACCGCAAAAGGACGGGATCGGGATAGTCCTCGTATTTTTCGCACCATTGCTCAAGTTTTAAGAATGTATCCTGATGCTTCTCCTTCACCAGCGCAAGAATTCGATTTTCCAGCATGCTCATTTCAAGATCCGCAAAGAAATGTATTCGCTCATTGAACGGCACTTCCATCAGCGGGGCGAAAGTTGTGTTGATTTCCTCGCTATAATCGGTATCCGCATCGTCCGCTCCTACCACAATCCTGTCCCGTCCCATCTCCAGACGGTATCGGATCCGTTCGGCTTCCTTCTGGAGTGCTTCGGTCTGCATATGATATTCCATGAAATCCGTTGAGTTCCGGTATGAATGCAGCCATGCGGCGAAAAGCAGCATACACCTTGAAGAAAGATCTGAAGGCAGCAGGCCACTTGATGAAGGGTCCTGAGATGCAGATTCTTCAGTTGACGGTTCTTTTGCCGTCAGTCCTTTCACTGCCAGTTCCCCGGATGTCAGGGCGGCATCCAATCCTGATACGGCTTCGCAATAACGCATCCCCGCATCAAGCAGCCATTTGCGCCGCTGGTCCGGATTGTGCAGCGTCCTGCCGTACCCGGCATATTCCCTCACTTTGCGCATATCCTGAGAGAAGGCCGTGATGGAATCCCGGACAAAGGGCGTTTCCAGTTCCCGCATCACTTCCTGTCGATACAGTACGGTCTCAAGACTCTCGGGCATTTGCCGAAAATGACCCAATAGGCCATATTCGGCATAATCTTTGAGAATGGCACTCACAATCTGATCCAGGTTCAGATCCGTGAAGCACTCCGGTTCACGGACACTGGCTGACATTTCGGATGCATCACCGATCTGCAGGATGCTGTGGAATTCCATTTTTTCCCATCTCTGAGGCAGCGATTGATTCCGCGCCTCGGTCATTCAAGCCCCAGCAGCCCCTTTACGCGGACCTCAACCTCTTTCATCGTATCCATGTCCACCGCGCCCGCCAGATTCAGCAAACGCTCTTTTGACAATCCGCGGATATCTTCCGTCTTGACATATGAATCCATCGGCAGCCAATTCACTTCGTCATCTTCTGCACAAGGCTGCGCCGATAGGCCTCGCTCTCCCAGTTGCGGATGAATGCCACGTCAGACGGAGACATGGTCTTGAGCGTCAGGCCAATTTTTCTGATTGTCCTGATAACCCAGACATACCCAAGCAAGGTTTCCTCCATGGCCAGCGCTTCACTCTCTCCGGCACGATACAGAACGGATCCGCTTGCCGCATCAGGAAACACCTTGATTGTATCCGCCGCGCCGATCATGCCGCTGTTGAGATAGACAAGCTGATCCGGGTACAAGGGATACCTTTCAAAGAAATCAGCATCGGCCTTGTGCTCTTTCAGGAATGCCTGCACCATCGGGGTAGCCGATGCAAGCAGGGGAGCCGACGCCGACACCGGGGAAGCAGCTGTCGCAGGGGAACCGGCCATGCCGGCCGTATCGGCAGCCACGGCCACACCGGCAGCCGCAACCACCTCGACCGTTTTCACGGACGGAACAGGATACGCATCCGTCAGTTTGAAATAATCCAGGATGCGTCCATTCACCTCATCATGAAGCTGGAGGGCGGCATCCGCATCATCCCCCCACACAATCAGCCCATGGTTTTCCATGAAGATGACGTGAGGATCCGTACCCGTTGCCGCCAGCATGGCCTCGCGGGCGGCCTTGATCTTCAGCGTGAGACAGAAACCGGGATTGATGTATGGAATCCAGATGGCGGGGAATCCGGCATTTGTGAAGAGTTTCTCCACCAGGCCCTGCCCCTCTTCACTGCAGCAGAGCAGGTTCGCCTGCACTGCGTGGGTGTGAATGACAAAACTGCCGAGAATCGCATGAAATCCGGCTTCCACGGAAGGGCGCAGCCCCTGTGGCCCAAATCCCGGCACCACCGCTCCTTTTGCCACTGCCACGCTTTCCTTCTCGAAATCGCGGTCTTCCGCCAAATCCACCCCGGCATACCATTGACGGATGGCTTTTGCGTCAACCACCACATAGGCGGCGTCCATTTCTATCTGGTTGAGCCGAAACCCGGAAGCCTTGACAGCCATGCAGCCTGCCGAAAGCTTCACTGATGTGTTTCCGCCTCCGCCCTGCACATAATCCACCCGATTCCCGGCAGTTTTCGACATGCGGACATATTCCCGCAGCAGTTGATCGTCATTCATATCCCCACTCCTTGCAAGCGCCTTGAAAGGCGCATGGTACTTTGTTCAACCCGTCAGCCCGCCCCATGGGGTCCATCTCATTGCCTAGGCGCGCTTTGCGAGCACGTCCCTTTCATACGATCCGGCTTCATCCACCCAGTCGGTACCGACAGGCACTCCGGCCTGGAGGCAGA